>JADFYW010000187.1 GCA_015232855.1 Fibrobacteria bacterium | reverse complement strand
GCTTATTATTTATAACCATACGGCCAGGAGTGACTCCTGCCCGGAGGGTACCGGAGATGTAGGTGGTGTTTCAAAAGGTATCATTACAAAAGATATTGTTGAAAGGGCTGTTTTCGGTATCAGTAATGTGGTATCCAGAAAATCCCTTGAGACTACCTGGAATGATGTTCAGGCCATATGGGCCCCAAACCTGCCCCATGTGATTGTCCACGTAAATGCAGGATATTATCTTGCCAATGGGCCGTATTTGCCAACGGTTTTTTCAAATGCCGCTGCAAAGGGTATCGGAATTGTTTCGGTAGGGGATGATGCGGGCCATATGGGGGATGAAGTATTTGGGTTCACCAACACCATAAATATACCTTTACCTATGCGATTTGCACTTCAATACAATCAGCCAGATGATAAATTATGGATAGCCCTTGACTCTGCCCGCGATGTTCCGCAAGAGCCCGGAATTATTACAAATGCACTCAGGTACTTACTGTCTGAATCGCAAATTGATTTTAAGCCCGTAGAGGCTAATGGTCGTTGCCAGGCTGATGCAGACAAATATGATATTGCACCTGATTTTCTTCATCAGCTTTCTTTTATGGGACACCAGCGTGCCTATGATGCTTCTTCAAAGCAAATCATAGGAGGACCCACTGAATTGTCAACTATAGCAGCTTTTGGAAATAAAAATCGCCGTGGAGTAGCTCTTTCTTACCAACCTCAATACCTGGCTCAGCAGCCTGCAAGTGATCAGATAATTTATGATGCCATTATGTGGGCTTCATACGCTCATGAGGGCTTTAAAGTGGACAACCCCATAGCTAATCCGGCTAGTAAAACATTCGCCTTTGTAGAGCGGGTTGCTCTCCATTCCGCCACAAAGGGTGCGGAACTGTATTACCGGCTTGGGGACTCAGGCCCCTTTTCCCGATATCCCGACATACCCATTGAAATCACTAAAAGTACCATGCTTCAGGCATTTGGAGAAAAAGCAGGGTATTTCAATAGTGATACGATCACCGAAAATTACACAAAAACATCTTATGCCTCGGTAATAGAAGTGAGTAAATACAGGGATGATCCTCTGGGGGGACTAAGTGTGTTGAATGAAAATGATGTTAAGTTTATTATCAAACTGAGTACTCCCTATGCTTCGCTTTCTTCAGTTTCTATCAGCATTTCTTCATCCACCGCTCAGGATGATGAAACCATTATAGTGATCAATCCACAAAACACCGGTAGTACTCTCGAATTTATTGATACCCTTGATTTTATGGTAGGAACAGCTTTGTCGGGTAATGGAAGGGTAGAAGCGTTTGCCTACGACCTGGTTACGATAACCTGGAAGAACCCATTAAATTCTGCAGACAAACCAACGGCGTCTTTTTTTGTTCGTCCTGATCCAAATCCGGGAACGTTGTATTTTGCTGATGAACAATGGCGGGCCGTTACCTTGCTTACGGGGAACGAAACATTGTTGTATGTAGTTGTAGAAGACCAAATATGGGATCCCTCCCGGCTTAATGAATATGTTGTTACCCTTACCAATACCAAGGGAGACAACAATACCAGTCTTCCTGATAAAGAAACCTTTCAACTCCTTGAGATTTCACCGGGAACCTACGGAATACGAGTTCCGGTTTCACTCTCAACCCGTACACCGCCGGTAGAACCAGGCAATGGGTTTTTTGAAATTAGGAGGGGAGATGATCTCAAAGCCATATACATTGACCCAATCGATAAAATGGAAGCCAGCGACAGTAAAGGTTTTGGTGTTCCAAATCAACAACCGGGACAAATAACCTTTACTAATGAAGATTTTATTACCCCTGCCTCGCTTACGACCAGTGGCAAATGGGACGCATCCCGCAATTTTGTATACCTGCATTACCAGGATGATTATGTGGCCGCTATCCCTTTGAAATCGGCTAAAATCACGATATCCAGTTTTGATGGCCGGAAAAAGAACACCCTGGATACCGAAATGGTTAATATGGTCTTTGCTGGCCAACAGGAAGGAATTGGAAATTGGATTATCGAATTACCCTTGGATGATAGTCCCTGGTCTGTTCCGGGAGACGAAAAACTACAGTTTTATTTTAATGGCGAAATTCAAGTGGAAGTCGCCACTCATCGGAGTGGCACAGCGGTTAAAGAAGCTGGCGATACGGCAAGAGCTGTGATTGAGGTCGCCTATAATAACCAAAAAGAACATATCACCATTAAAGAAGCGATATCCGGCACGGCAATAACCCGCCATACTACATCTGTTCAGATTTGTGTGGCGGATCAGGTTTTTTCCAAGAGTATTACGGACACTCTTTATTTGGATAAGGTGGAATGTAAAACCTCTGGCGATCGGTTAGAATCTATTGTTCTCCTGCAGGCTGCACCAAATGCAATGCAATACTGTGGTACCATAGAAAAAGGTGAATCGTTATCCGGTACCTTAATAGATGATGTGCTTCATTGCCAGAGTATTGATGATGTAGTGGCCCATTACAGAGATCCTGTTTATGGCACCGAAACAAACGGCCAGGAAACAATCATTGATGGAACAGTTACGAGTATCCAATTCCGCGAAATCTCGGGTTCTGCTATTGTAACCAGTTTTGAAGAACTTACAAACAACCAGCTGATAGTTCAGCTCGTTCATGCAACCCCCAGACTTGATGTTAGGGATACCTTATCTTTAACTTTGAAAACGGATGCCGGAGATATCCTCGAGGTATTGGTTATTGAAACTGCCAGGGGAAGTGGTGTTTTTGAAGCCGTGGTCAATATTGGATTTTCTGAATATCCTGATAAAGCAAACAATATCCTTGAGGGATTGTTAAATACTGATAAAACGATTAACCATATGACCCTAACCGGTCTGAACGAATGGGCTTCTACCAGTATTACTATTAACTCAGCGTATGTTCCGGTTGAAAAATCCTGGATTGTAGATGGCAATAACGATGGGCATGCTGATTCAATCTATATACGGTTTAAAGGGGATCTGCCTGAATTACCCACGCCAATTACTTCAATTGACTGGCCTTTTGAAGCTGCGCAACATTACACTGCTGTAGGAGAAACGATCCTTGGGGAAAAAGTTATTAGTCGCCTGGCAGACCATCCCCGGATCCTGGCAGTGCTCTTACCGGGGAGTATGGATAAGCAGTCTGCTGTATTTCCTGCCGGCGCTACAAGTATGTATGCGTTTAATCCACCCTTGCTCACACTGCCGGAAGGGAAACTCTTTCAACATCAGGAGGTGCTCATTGAAGACGGAATCGGTGCCGCAATAGTCTCAGCTTACAAATATCCTTCGGATAACACGTTTTATAAAAACATCGATGGATATTTAAAAAAGCAGCCCGACACCCTTGTTATCACTCTCTCAGAAAAAATCCGGGCAGTACATACGATTGGCACTCCCTGGGATTCCCTCTTTATGTTTATGTCTCCCTACATGGAAAAATCTACAGCCTATCCCTTGCGGTCCCAACCGGGGGTAAAGCCTGAGGTGAAAGGTCCGGACAGTCTGGTGTGGACATTTGTCATCAGTAATGAAGATAACCTTATGAAACCCCTGGTGGGTGATGCCGTATTTATGCATACCGGTGCATCATATGTGGATGCCTCTCCCAATGCCAACAGGCCAGGAGAAGCCGCGATTACGATACTTGGACCTAAAAGTAAAAACCCTATAAAGCACAGTACTATTTTTGTACCGGTTCTCGGAGTTGGGCTTAACGATCCCAGATCCCTGACGGTTAATATTCATATGGAACAAAATGGACAGGTGGTACCAGGCCGTGATGTTATTTCGGTATTGCATTCGGATGGAACTTCAGAATACCAGCGTGTGTGGGTAAAGCCAATCGGCTTGCAAGGTGATGGTTCAGTGCTACCTCCTTATATGGAGTGCGGAAGGAACATGAGTGAAGCCAATGGGCAGACGGAGTTCCCTGAAAATTGTCTTTCTACAGTTAAAATCATTTCTACCGATGCCTATATGGCGGAAATCAGCATTTTTGACCATTTGGGTAAGTTTGTACACCAGTCTGTTCAATACTTCGGATATTGCAGAGAAATGGAAAACCATCACCGCCGTAGCCCCAGTGGTTTGCAAAGCTGGTTGGTTTGGAACCAGAGAGATCCGGGTGGTGATTATGTGGGTACAGGAGTGTATATCTGGAAAGTAAAGTTTACCACAAATGCCGGTCAACACACAGCCATTTATCGCCAGGGAGTGGTACGCTCCTACGATAACCCTACAGAATACTGTGCCCAATAAAGGCAAATTTCAGCATAAATTGAATTATTAGGACGGAGATTTAAGAATTTCCGTAATTTTTGTTTGCGATTTGCCTGCCTGGAAGCCAATTTTGTACATTTTAGCAACAAATAAAACTCAAAAAGCTCAAATTTTTGTTTACAGAGTGTGATTTCAGGATGAAACAGGGATAATGATTTATGAAAAAACTAAAATATGCCCGAAATTTCCGCTTTTTTGAACAAAATTAAAATGTGATCCTGATCACAAATCGAAAAAAAACCTTTAATATGTTAAAAATTGGCGGTATAATATATTAGTCATCTGTTAGTCCTGAACAATGAAAATTTTTAAAACACCTTCAATCCCTGTATGGGGGCGATGTACTTGCACCCTGCTATGTCTGTTTGTGTTTCTTCAAATTTCTGTAGCTACTGACTACAGCTCCTGGACCTATTCCCGCAAATATAACATAAACACCACCAGTTCCGGCGCTAATGTAAGTAGTACAGAGTCAAACTTTCCGGTACTTATCAGATTAGATGAAGGGCTTGAATTAAACAATTTTACCTTTAGCCAGGCATTAGCGGGTGGTGCTGATGTACGCTTTACCGCTTCAGACGGTACTACCGATCTGAGTTACGATATTGAAAACTGGAAGGGACAGAATGTTGGGAACAGAGCTTTTATATGGGTTCGGATTCCGACCATTACCGGAAACAGCAAAGATCAATACTTTATTATGCATTGGGGAAAGGCTGGTCAGACCACCACGGCAAATAATGAAGCTGTTTTTAGTAACGGCTATTACTTTCAGGGAGTATGGCATTTGGATGAGGATGGGAATAACAATGCAGACGGCTATAAAGATGCCACCAATAACAATGATCATGGCAGGGGTTATAACCTGATTGCAGGTGCTTCTGACGGATATTCCATAATTGGAAACGGTTGCATGTTTAATGGTGTAAACCAGTATATCGATATGGGGACTAATCCAAACCCTCTTGGCTGGGAATGGGCTGTTACGGTGAGCATGTGGATTTGGAGATATGACGTAAGTAGCGAATATGAGGCGATTTTTCAAAGAGATGGCGCAACCAGTGGTCAGGCTCCCCTCATTTACAGTTACAATGGTACAAATTACATCTATACGGATCTTGACAATGATGCAGGAGCCGGAGATGGTACCGGTACCACCTATGACGCTACCCTAAATGGTGCATGGCGCTATTTAACGTTTGTTTTTGATGGCCAGGATGGGTACACCTACCTTGATGGTGTTCTTAAATATTTTGATGACGGGGATGCAACTACTAATTATTACTGGTGGGATGATCAGGTCGCTGTATTAGGGAAATACAGCACCTTAGGATATTTTTCTGGATGGGTAGATGAACTCCGGGTATCAAATGTAGCGCGTTCTGCCGGATGGGCAAGAATGAGTTTTCAAAATCAGCAGCGATATAACGGTACCCTTCTTGACATAGATAATGATGCACCCTCTAACCCCTCCAGTTGTAACGACGCCAATGGCTCAACAGATAACACCTGGGGTTCGGTGGCAGATGCTAATTTTACCTGGTCTGGAGCCGGTGATGGATCGGGAGTAGGAGTTAAGGACTACTATTATTACTGGGGCACCAGTTCTTCCGGGAGTCCATCAAACAACGTTTCTTCTGCTGCGTATAACCCTGGAGCGATTGCTAGCGGGTCTACCTATTACTTACGAGTAACCACAAGAGACTATAACGGCAACATCAGCGCTGCCACCACTATTTATACTCTGAAGTATGACGACCCTCCCTCAGCACCGGGTACCCCCAGTGATGCAGGGGAATATATTGGTGCTACTGCTGCTACCTTTACCTGGACTGCTGCAACTGATGCTGAATCCGGGGTAGACTCTTACTGGTTGCAGGTTGGGACCAGTGCCGGTGCCAGTGATGTCTATGACGCGGATGTAGGGGATGTGTTGACCAAAGAGGTTACAGGACTTTCATCAGGCAATACCTATTATGCACGGGTAAAAGCACAGAATGGAAATGGTTCATGGGGTGATTATTCAGGTAATAGCGATGGCATAACCATTGGATACAGTTCATGGACTTATAGTACCAATATGTATATAAACACAACGGCTACTGGTGCTGATGTCTCTGGTGATGTAACCAACTTCCCGCTGCTGGTACGGCTTAATGCTGCAAATTTCGATTTTTCCCAGGCTGATAACGAGGGAGATGATCTCCGTTTTACCCTGTCGGATGGCCTTACCGATCTCCCCTATGAGATTGAGCGCTACGACAATGCGGTTGACTCTGCTGAAATATGGGTGCTTATCCCCACGGTAACCGGCAATAACAAAACCCAGTATTTTATAATGCACTGGGGCAAGGGGTCGCAATCCACAACGGAAAACAGCGAGGCAGTGTTTACTACTGCAAATAACTTTCAGGGAGTGTGGCACATTGATGAGGAAGCGGCTGGTACTACCACAGACAACAACTACCTTGATGCCAGCCAGAACAATTATCACTTGGATGATCGTATCAGCAGTACGGATCGTTCCGGGGTGGTTGGTCGTGGTCACTATTTTGACGGAAGTGATTATCTAGTCGAAGGTGATATTCTTGATTTTGAGCGCACCGATTCCTATACCATAAGCGCTTGGGCAAAGCACGCCAGTGCACAAAATGGTACGGTTATTGGAAAAATGAACAACGCCGATCCCTATACTGGTTGGGACATGTATTGGCAGTCAACTCATAAAATTTATTCTCACCTTATAAACACGAATACCTCTAATGCCATTCAGGAATATACTAATGGCACGTTTACAACTGATGCCTGGTACCTCATTACCATTAGCTACGATGGAAGTTCCAATGCGTCCGGTATGAATATTTATGTTAATGGAATCTTGCAGTCCACAACGGTGAGTCAAAATACACTATCTGCCAGTACCGTAAATGCCAATGTATTTGCCATAGGTACCCGTAGTACCAGTGGTTATTTTGACGGATATATTGACGAGGTGCGAGTGGCAAACACTGTTCGTTCGGCAAATTGGGTGAAACTTGAATATGCGACTCAGAGGCCTGACCAGCAGACCGTTACCTTTGAAACAGAAACCTATGCCGGCAACTGGGACGACAGCTGCAAAGTGTTTTTAAATACAGCTTATAACGGTGCTGATGTCAGTGAAAACCAGCTTAACTTCCCGGTACTAATTCGGCTTAACAAATCAAACTTCGATTTTGCCGATGTGTACGCGAATGGAACCAGTATGCGTTTTTCCAAGTCTGACGGGACCCATCTCTATTACGAAATACAGCGTTGGGATGACACCAACGAGGAGGCGGAAATATGGGTGAAGCCTGATACAGTGTACGGCAACAACAGCAGCCAGTATATTGTAATGTGGTGGGATGCCGATGACAAAGGCAGCCGCTCCAATTCAAAAATGGTATTTAACCGGGCCAATGGTTTTGCCGGGGTGTGGCATCTGGATGAAAATGGAAATTCCACAGCTGATGG
>JADFYW010000186.1 GCA_015232855.1 Fibrobacteria bacterium | reverse complement strand
TATGGATAATCCATTTTATTTTGGAAGAACTGTTTCTGGTAATGCGTTTATTAATAGGGTGAGGGAGTTGAAGTTTGCAAAAGACACTCTGTCCAGAGGGCAAAACCTGATTTTGTTTTCTCCCAGACGCTATGGGAAAACATCCCTTATCAAAAAAACACTGGAGCAGTTAGGTAAGCAGAATATAGAAGTATTTTATTTTGATTTATACAAAATTGCCACAATAGATAGATTTTACAGCTATTATGCAAATGCAGTTATGCCACGAATTAAGTCTCCTGTTGCAAAAATGCTAGGGCAGTTAAAGGCATTCATTCCTTCGCTTAATCCGAAGATAGAATTTTCAGATCCTGATGTTCCCAATGTCAAATTGAATTTGGAATTATCAAATATTACTAATCCACAGACTTGCCATGAGCTGCTTTCACTCATTGAAAATTATGCTAAGAAAAAAAAGAAAAAAGCTTGTGTGGTTTTTGATGAATTTCAAGAAATCGTGAACATGGAAGAAGGCGATCTTCTTGAAAAAGAAATGCGATCGGCTTTCCAGCATCATACACACGTAACATATGCTTTTCTTGGAAGTAAACATCATTTGATGAACGAATTATTTAAAGATAAAAATCGCCCATTTTATAATTTCGGTTCGCATTTTGAATTAAATCCTATTGAGAACCAGGAATGGAACTTGTTTTTCAAAAAGATGTTTAAAAAAGGCGGGTATAAAATAACTGATGAACTTAGTGAATCAATAGTTTCTTATACCCGGGGGCATCCTCATTATACACAAATGCTGGCCAGTGAATTGTGGGCATTATATGAGGAAGATAATCAATTATCTACTGATTGTATTACACAAATTTTGGCTTCAGTTTTACAAAAAGAACAGTATGCCTATGAACAAATTTGGGATATGTTAAATGCTCGTCAGAGAGTCGTGCTTGAAGCCGTGGCCAGAGAAAATGTAGCGGAAGTCTATTCCAAAGACTTTATTCAAAAGTATCATTTGGGTACACCCGCAACAATCCAACGGGCTGTTCAAAAAATGATAAAAATGGATATACTCACAAAAAAAAGAGATAAGTTTATCATTGTTGACCCAATATTTTCTTATTGGTTAGTACAGGGGTATGAATAATCAACTGAAGAATTTTTTGTACAAAAAAAAATTAATATCCATCCCACACCAAAGGTGTGGCCCTGTGTTCAGCACAAGCGCCGCCTTTTTTCTTATTGCTCACTTCCTCTTATACGGTTTTATTGTTCAAAAATCAAACAGTTGATTTTTTTTTAACCGTACATCTTTTCAAAATAAAACAAAGCTACTTCTGTAGTTCTACTGTATTGTAAGGAAAAAGGTGGCATAAATTTTGCAAACAAATGTTTTTGAAATACAACTTAATTGCAAAGCGGGTTTTGTTTCCGGAGATGTGATTCTCAGAGTAAATAAAACAAGAATTGATAATCCTAGTGAGTTTAAAAAAGTAATTAAAAAGGCAGAGAGTAAAGCGGTATATAGGACTTGAAGTAAATTAATTACAGGAGGACAGAGTCATGAAAGAAGAAAGTAAAATCACTATTGCGGTGAGAGATGCTATTATAAAGGCTGCCGAAGCCGGCGAAGAAATGTCTCAGAAAGTATCGAAGGTAACCCGGGAAGCCGTAAGCGAAGGAATGAAAAAAATTGAGCCTCAAAAAGAAAAAATTGAGAAGCTGAGTGCTGAGGTTATGGATGGAGTTAAAGCGGCTGCAAGAGAAAGTAGTCTGAAGCTAATAAATGTTATGGAACAGGCTGTTGAGGGAATATCAGAAGGGGCAAAAACAGCCAACAAGCAGACCCAGGAATTTGCAAAACAAGCAGCTGAAAAAGCGCTTGGTATCTTACGTGATACAAGCGAAAAAGCAAGTCAGGTTGCCAGGGAAGCCATGAAAGGTGTACAAGAAGGTGTGAAAGAAGTATGGAAAAAAAACGGACCAAAATAAAAATAAGTAAAACGGATGGGAATAATAACTGTTTAACTATTGTCTAATCAATAATTCAGACGAGTATGACTAACTCTCAATGTTAGTTTGTTTTAAAAGGAGGATGAAATGCACTCGGATATCCGGGATTATGTTGATGAACACAGTATCTACCAGAAATACATAAAAGAAGTTTTAAAGTACCCACGCTTAACCAATGAGGAAGAAAAACAATTACTTAAATTTGTAAAACAGGGTGATGAAGCGGCTTTCAATAAACTGATATGCGCTAATCTTCGCTTTGTTATAAAAGTGGCTTTCATGTATAAGGGACAGGGGTTACCGATTACCGATTTAATTAATGAAGGAAATATCGGTTTGATTGAAGCAGCTAAACGTTTTGACGCAGACAAAAAAGTAAAGTTTACATCCTATGCGGTTTGGTGGATACGCCAGTCGATAACCCAGGCTTTATTCGAAAAAGCGAGGATGGTTAGACTTTCTGCGGCAAATGAACTTAAAATCAGACGGATAGGTAAACATAACCAGGATACTCGTCAGATGGTGGGTGGTGGAGGACAATCTGTTGATTCCGGAAAGTTGGCTGAGAGCATGGGGGTAACCAAACATCATATGGATGACCTGTTAAAAATGAATCAACGTCATGTATCTCTTGATGCCCCTTGCTGTACCGCTTCTGATACCTCTTATGTGGATAGCTTATCCGACAACCGAACTGATTATCCGGATGCAGAGGTGATGAAAAATTCTCTCTCTGAGTTTATCTCAAATTCTATGTTGCATTTGTCCAAAAAAGAAAGAAAAGTGCTGCAGCTTTGTTTTGGGTTAAACCAAATTAAGCGCCTGAATCTCCGGGAAGTCGGAGAGTTACTTGGTCTGAGTAAAGAGCGCATTCGGCAGATAAAAGAAGGTGCACTCGAAAAGATGAGGGATGTGAAAATGCCCAGGGATTTTCTGGTGGCAGCTTGATTGGGGGATACTTATACCACTGAATTTTCTTTTTTGCGGATGAAAACAGCATATTTCCTCTAATACCGGGGCTTTTCTTCATTGCCGGGTTAATGGGTAAAAGATATATTACCAGTAACTTCTAAGGGATGGAGATGGGCTTGTTTTATTTCAGAACTTTCGTTTTAATATTTATAATGGTTGTGGGTACGGGGCTTTCTCATGGACAAAGTGATGAATTTAGCGGCCTTTTAAAACAATTAAAAGGGGGATATGTCCAACCTGTTGCCACGCTGCTGGGGTCTTTATTTAACAGTGGGTGGTATCAATCGGCTTCAGTAAACCGGGGTTTTGGTTTTGCGATTGGTTTGCCAATCTCCGTTGCCTATATTTCTTCAGCTGATCATACCTATACAAATAGAGAGGCTTCCGGTTGTGCTGAATCGAGGGCCATGCAGACAACGATTGAATGTCCTGCTCCGGATTATCTGGAATATGAAGTACCTACTATTTTTGGGCCACAGACTAATGTACAATACAAAACTTATCACCTGGATACACCTGGCTCACCTTCAGGGTCTGTTCAATCGACACCTGCTTCTTCCGGATATTCAGAAATACGTGATTACACAACTATTCCTTTTTTGATTCCCCATTTGGCTTTTTCCTGGATGCATACCGAAATTAAGGCGCGGTACCTGTATTTTCCTTTGGACTTTATAAAATTAAACGGAAATGTTATCGGAATGGGTGTGCAACATGATATTTCCTGGTTGGCTAAAAACTTGCCTTTTTCAATAAGTGCTGGCACTAACGTATCCTTGCTTTCACTTGCAGTGGGTACAGAAGATTTTGATGGTACCATGGACCTCAAGGGTTTTGTAACTAACACCAGCCTGTTGCTGGGTAAACAATGGGGACCCTTTGAGTTATTTTTGGAATCGGGATGGGAAACGTCAAGTCTTACTGCATCAGGGACGCTGGTGGAAAAAGATAATCCCGATGAAGTAATTAACCCAAATATTGATGTTTCCGGACGAAATGGTTTCCGTCTCGGTTTAAATGTTGCGTTGCATCTTGGCTATCATCCTGTGATTGGCCAGAATATTGGTGCACAAATCGGCCACCAGGCTAATCTTTTATTCTTCAAAAAGGAGGCAAAATAATGTCTTGGATTAAACATATTGTATGTTACGGGAGTTGCTTTTGTCTGATGGTATTATCTACCGGGGTATTGACTGGTTGTGGTGTAACCGCTTCAAGTGCCCCTCCAGCCAGTATCAATGAGGGGCTTACGAATGAAAGTGAAAATGGCGGAGATGATAAAAATACAGGAGCGTTGGATTCCAGCCTGCCGAGTGATTTTCCCGGTCATTTAGCTGCGGATATGCGGGACAGTTCCGGAGAATGTTATACCGATACCGATAATGATGGGCTCTGTAATGAAGAAGATGTAGATATCGATGGTGATGGCAAATTGAACATAGTTGATACAGACATGGACGGAGACGGCATTATTAATATTAACGACAATGATATTGACGGTGATGGTGTTGCAAACGAAAAGGATTCCGATATAGATGGTGACGGTACTTCCAATATCCAGGACAGTGATATTGATGGTGACGGTATCAAAAATATAAACGATAACGATCTGGACGGCGATGGTATTGCTAATGAAGAGGATGGGGATTTGGATGGTGACGGTATTGCTAATGCTGATGATGGCGATAAAGATGGCGATGGGCTTGCAGATGAGGATGATACGGATATCGATGGCGATGGTATTGCTAATGAAGATGATAATGATATCGATGGCGATGGTGTAGCTAATGACGGTGATGATGATGATGATGGTGATGGCGTAAGTGATCAGGATGACAGTCAACCTGATGGATTAGCCGGTGCCGCAGGGGACGACCCCGGAGGTATTGGCGGTTCGATTATTTATGATGAACAGTTCACGGTGGAGCTGACATCGGGCAAGACGGTTTTTTCTGTTACTGAAAAAATCAATTTCAATGAAATTAGAAATGACCTCAAAGAAGATGATATTAGTCTGGCGAATGCAGAAATACAATCAGTAACCGTGAAAGCTGAATCTTCCGCCAATGATTTTTTAACAAGTCATAAAGATCTGGAGTTTGTGCTGGAGGTGAGTTATAAGGTTAAGGATGGGGATGATTGGATTAAAATTTTGCATACACCCGACTTTGGAAATGCTGAGAACGGTGGATTTCCGGCAGCGACTCTGGGACTACTGAAAGATGGTATAAAACTGGATAAATCGTTATTTATATCTGCATCCCAGTGGGAGGTCTTTTCCCAGTTATTTAAAGACGAAAGTGTCCCAGGGGCTACGCTGCTCTTCGAGTTCACTCTGGAATCGGCAATTGACGGGGATGATTATAACCTTGATTTAGTTTACGAGATAGAAGCGGTGAGCACGAAGAATATGTGAATGTTAACTTATAATTAGTTCCTTTCTCATTTATTCTCTATAAAGTAAAAGTTACGTTACTTTAAAATATTTGATATATTTTTCTACCTTATCTGGTTATGGCCAATAATCAGCTTTTATATGATTTTCATGATTTATTAAAAAATTCAAGATATCCTGTTTCTGGCAAATATAATAGGGGAGTCGGCAGGCTTTTGTAAATAGGCTAATAAGCAGATCCTATCTGGATACCGCTAATAGGGGAATAGCCTGTCGGCTGATAATTTTCTTAAAGGCGTCACTCGTTGATGCCCAATCTATAATATCCACCTTAAATGGAAGTTGAGATTCTGTTAGTTCATCCTTTAAACATGCCATTTTTAATGTATCTAATGGTTTATCTGTCATTATTACCAAATCTAAATAGGAAGTTACATTTGCGGTTCCTTGAACACGGGATCCGAACGCTTTTACTTCGTATTTCGGTACATAGTTACCCAGTATACCCTTGAGTAAATCAAGATCAGATGTCGTAACATCAATGGACATCATTTGGATTATTGCGTTGTCTAAGTTCTGTTATGAGGACTTTTACGTCATAAGTATATTCAAAAGCTTGAATAGAAGCTGCCCGGAATTGTGCCTTAAGTTGCACATCTTTGTTTGCTAAAGGGGAATGAAAATATTCCAGGCTGGTTTCTAGTTGTAAGAGTACTTTTTGTAGTGGCGAAAAATCTATGAGCATAAAAAGTTCCTGGTCTATTGGATTGACCATTGCCAGCTTTTAACCAACTTGTTAAAGCTTTTTTGATTGATTAAAGTAAAAAAATAATGGTAGGGCAGTAAAAAAACGGCAAAAAGAGTTGAAAAGCGCCTATTACACTGATATTCCCTAATAAAACAATATCACCACAACTGCCCCGCCTATCATTATGGTTGAACCCGCAAGGCGAGACCAGGCGTTGTGTTCTTTGAGTAAAACGATGCCAAGGAAAACCGTGAAAAATAACTGGAGCATGGTGAGTGCCTTTACATAGAGTACATTTGCTGCAATTTGCGCCGTAATCCCCACGGCTCCCATCTGGCAGAGAAATGCGATTATCCCAAAGGCGGCCTGAAGGAGAAAAGCGGGTAGTAATGTGGTGAGGTTCTGCTTATATTCCGGTAATTTTGTTTTATTAAACAATACCGGAAGAAAAAGTCCTGTTGAAATGATATGCCATACCAGGGTATAGGTGTAACCATTGGACGCTTCAATAGCAACCCGGTCCAGGGTTGTTGAAATGCCAAATAAAAAGGCTACCGCCAGGTAGAGCCAACCGCCCTTATTTTTTGCCAATTCTATTATACTTTTTTTAAAGGAAGCCCCTTTTACATTCAGTATAAAGGCCCCGGCTATAATAAGTACAATACCCCCTAAAGCCCGTGATTGGGGTATTTCTTTAAAAAGAAAATAGACCGGTAGTATCATAAAAACCGGAGTGAAAGAAAGATAGGGGACACTGGCTGAAATTTCGAATTTTTTGATAGCAACGAGCTGAATAATCGAAGCCGCTGCGGTGATAACTGCGGTAATCCCAGCCACTTTCCAGACTGATTGGGAAGTGAATCCAGCAGATTCAAACATGGGGTATAAGGCTATAAGCATTACAAGCCCCAGAGCCCGATACATAAAAGCCATAAAAAGTACATCCACTCCGGATAAATATTTCTTTATGACTAAAATACGTGCGGCAAAAAAGAATGCCGCTATAAGGCTTAAGTTAATCCACATACAATGGGAATAAAACTAAAAGTTTCCCGTAGAAAGCAGAATAAGGGTGCAGGCGTTTTCAGCTTCAATTCCCAGACTTTCTGCTTTGGCTTTCAGTACTTCATTCTCTGCACCGGGGTTAAAAATTATTCGTGAAGGCTTTACGAATAACAGGTCATTTATAATCCCCGATGAACGTTTTTCATTAAGGTAGAGTGATATGGTATGAATGTCATCTTTGATATCGGTGATACCGGGGTAACATTTCTGGCCAAGGATTTCTTGCTCTTTTGGGTGAACCGGAAAGACCCGGTGTCCTGCTTCAAGGAGGCGTTTTACTGCAAGAAATGAGGTACGTTCTGTATTATTAGATGCGCCGATAATTGCTACGTTCATTTGCTTATCCCTTTAAAGTTATAAGATCAGGTTTCTTTATCAGCTGTTTTGGCTATTTTTTGGCCTGGACATTTTGTATACGACATAACTGAGGTTTCGGGTGAGCTTTTCTACTTCATTAAAAAATTTCTCCCCAATTTCCGTATAATTAAGGAATATGTTGCCGACCAAATAAAGGACACCTTCAGGTTTCAAGACCGTAGCGCTTTGAGAAACAATCTGTTTGCCTAAGTCATAGTTGGTTTGTTTGTGGGTATGAAAGGGAGGGTTTGTAATAACCACGTCATACCCCGGTTTTATGTTGCAATAAATTGAACTCTGCAAAACATTCCATTGACAGGTCTCTGAAGGGACAAGTGT
>JADFYW010000185.1 GCA_015232855.1 Fibrobacteria bacterium | reverse complement strand
TATTTATAATACCATAAATGTTCTTTAAACTTAATAAGTAACTACGCTATTACAGGTCGGACCAAATAATTTAGGTCTCTTTTTTGAACTCTTTGTTCATTTATACACATAGCTCTGTTATCTTATTTTACGGTGTTCCTCTTTTTGTGGTGCACTAAAATCCGATAAGTGCATTTAACCAATTCCTCTGCAAAACCTGGAGACAAGCTACAGTCTGTTTATTTGGTATTTAAGCAATCAGCAGGCCCTGAATTATCTCCTGGACAAAATCAGCAGCCATAACTCAAACTATCACAAGAAAACACGCCTGATAAAACAGCTATTTTTCTGGAAACTTGATATACCGTATAATACAATACAAGTCAGTTTCAGGCAGGCACCCGGCACTATTTACACTTACACTAATTCCGACCTCAGTAATTACTGCCTTAAAACTATTGAGGAATTATACTGGTATATCCCCAACCTCCATGCCATCCCAGACAAAGAGTTTTCTAAAGATAAAATACACCAACAAACATGCGTCTTGGATCACGGCATGATAAATAACTGAGCATTGAATACCGAACCGGAAACGCGTAGAATAGTGGCTTTCTGATGAAATAGTGCAGCACCAATGGTGATTGAATTGTTTCCCGGTACAGCTGTTATATTAATACTTTGTAATAATTTTCCGCTACAGGTATAGATACCAACATGTAAGGGTATACTCCTACTTTCTGTGTTAAAAAGATTAAACTCATTACCTGTTCTACTTACCAGGACAAAAGTATTTCTGCTTTTCCGGTTTACTTCTGACTGTTGAATATTTGTACCCGTTTCCGCCTTCAGACAGGACAGCCCTGAAGTCGAAACAAACCATGCTGCAGCCGAGACAAACCATATATTCCCTTCATGATCCTCTACAATTGAAGAAACCACATTTGAAACCAGCCCATTATGAATAGAATATGTCGTCCAGTTTTTGCCATCAAATTTATTAGCACCTTCTCCGTTCGTCCCGAACCACATTGCACCGTCACTCGCCTGAAAAACTGTATTAACCCGATTTGAAACTAAACCGTTTGATATGGTAAATGTTTTCCAGATTTCACCGTCAAATTTACTGACCCCGGAATATGTTGCAGCCCAGACGTTTCCTTCTGCATCTACGACGACATCTTTAATTCTGTTAGCAGCCAGACCGTCATCTGTAGAATAGGATGTCCAGTTTTTACCATCAAATTTTCCAAGTCCACCTTCAGTTCCAACCCAGACATTCCCGTCTGCATCCACATCTATTGCATAAACCCACTGGTGTGGAAGGCCGTCACTCGTATCATAACTTACCCCGTTTTCACCATCAAATTTCCCGACGCCTGCCCCAGTAGCGACCCAGACATTTCCGTCTGCATCCATAGCATGGGCATTAGAATAATTGGCAGGCAACCCGTTTGAAACGCCATAAATAAACAGACCGGCTGCACCAAAGGTAAGCAGTCCTTTATCCGTCGAAACCCATTTATTATCATTCTTGTCTACTGTAATCATTTCAAAATTGACAGACCCGTCAAGATGCTGATGCCAGTTATTGCCATCAAATTCGTAAATACCACTATCAGAAGTTGTAAACCAGGTATGACCATATTGGTCACTTGCCAGAGAACTGACAAGACTGTTATTAAACACATTGGCAGGTGGATCTACTACGGACCAATTCTTATCATCAAATATACATGCTCCTTCCGAAGTCCCGACCCATTTCTCGCCGTTTGGTGCTATAGCAATTGCATAGCCTCTTTTTGAGGGCAGACCATCATCAACATTATAGCTAACCCAATCCCCATCTGTTGATTTGTACACACCACCAGATGTTGCCAGCCAGCATGTTCCCGCGTCATCTATCACAATATCTTTAATTTCCATTTCCACAAAGACACCAAGATTCGTAATCCGTACCCAATTATCGCCAACAAGCCTGTGCAATCCCCTGCTTGCCGACACCCATAGATTGCCAGCTTTGTCCGCTGTTATCACTTCAACAAAATTACGAGCTAACCCGTCTTCAGTTGTATAAGTGGTCCAGTTCTGCCTATCAAATTTATTCAGTCCATTATTCGTTGCAACCCAAACATTTCCGCTGAAATCAACAAACACATCATTAACCATATTACCCGCAAGTCCATTTGATGAATCATAAGTAGTCCAACTTTGCCCGTCAAATTTACTCAACCCCTTCCACGTACCTATCCAGGCAGTACCGCTGCTGTCCACCGCAATAGAATTAACCAAATCGGAAACCAGTCCATCAGAGGTATCATAGGCCGTCCAGCCGGTATCATCAAGTTTATTTATTCCTTCCTCATAATTTCCGAACCATTTATCACCATTGGGGGCTATGAAAATATCGGAAATATAACATGATGTCAAACCATCTTTGTTAGTGAGTACTTCCAGAATATTGCCGTCCAAGTCATATTTTATGACACCTCCGGTTGAGGCCACCCAGACAGTATCATTAGAAACAACTATGTCTTGTATCTTCTTTTTACTTGTGTAGGAAATTATCTCTATGCCGAAACAAATACTGTTTAAGGCAAATAAACTTAATAGTAAGCGACTAAACATTTTCTTTCCCTTCCATTTATGTAATACTGTCTAACTTTGAGCGAGTAACGTCTAATATAGGCAAAATTATATTAATTACAACTAACAGTGCAAAAAAAACTGTAGTACAAAAGGACTACTGTTTTTCCCCAAGAATTGAACTTAATACAAAATCATTTAATATTTACCAGAGATTCAGACAACTTATTATCAAAACGGGACATACGGTGCCTAAGGTCCTGATAACAAAACTCTGTATTTTGCATAGATTTATGGCCACCACAGATACAGATTTCTAGATTAAATGAATCGCCTTTGAAGTTTCATGTTTGGCTTGTAGAATGACTATAACATTGATTAAAATCTATTTTACCATTAGCATAAGGAGATACCTATGTCTGATCAACTAATACCGTTACCAAAATCATCATCACATATTGAATATCAGCAATTGGGATATATGGATTCCTATGACGCAATAGCAGAAAAAGACTATGCTTTTCTGGTGTATAAAGAAACAAAACTAAGTTCCGGTAAATGGGTCGTAAAAATATCTTCTGCCTGTACAGCAGGTACTGTCATAGATGCAGACCAGACTGCCGTTAAGAGTAATATTCAGCGGGCCTTTGCAAAAGGAAAAAAATTTGTGGTCTGGGGATTTAATTTCAGTTCCTCTGATGCTAATGACCCTCGAATTGTGGAAAATCGAATTTATTTTAATGACGACAAATGTATTACTGATATAGAGATACACCTTGTTACGCGAAAAGGAGATGGCACAGCAAATGAAAAACTGGTCCTTAAAGTAGCCTGGCCGGGTTAGCCGATTTTTTTTAGTGCAACAATAATAGTTTTTTTACCATTACCTGCCCGCCATACACAATCCGGGCAAAGTACTGTCCTGCAGTCACTTGATTTCCCTTAGCATCTCTGCCATTCCAAATGATTATATTCCTGCCCGCAATACATCTTTTATCATCCATTACCTTAATAGCATTTCCCTTTACATCCAGAATGTTCACCGATATTCGTTGAGGAGTATCAAGCGTAAACATGATTTTGGTCTTATAAAAAAACGGATTTGGATAAACCTCCACTTTAGTTATGCGTGCAATTTCAGTTTGTACCGGAACCACATCCTCAGCCAAAAACACATAGTCCGCAGCCCCGGCATTCCCACTCACATCCTTTGCAGCCAACTGGATCCGGTTTAAAGAATCAGTATTTGCCGGTAGCGGCATTTTTAATATATAAACAGGGATATCACCCTTGCTCCCATCTTTGTTTGCGGTAAGCAGCGTATTCCAGCCGCTCCAGCTTCCCCCTCCGTTCGATGAATACCGGTACACACCGGAGTAATAGGTTGCTGCAATTTCGGACTCTGTTAAGGCACGGTTAATTATATGAACTTCATCAATATATCCTTTAAAGCATTCCGGCCGATCTCCTGCTTTCCCCAGCCGGAAAGGAGAAAGTTCGAAGAGAGAATAACCAGTCCAGTCACTTTCTACAGCAACCTCGCCATCAATAAAAAGTTTTGCTGAAATACCGTTAAAGGTAAACGAAATCTGGTGCCAGTTTCCATCACGAATTATTTTTCCAGTAGATATAACATCTGACATTAAATCACGATTCATATTAAGTCCACTCACGATAACACTATCAGTGATGCAATTAAAAAGCAGACTTCCTTTCTGCTCCACCCCTCCCATAGAAACAGGTAAACCGTCTGATTCTGGTTTTACCCAGAACGAAACACTCAATTCTGATGAAGCTCCCAGAGAATGGAATCCAAAGTCAACATAATCACCGTCACCGTCCAGATACAGGGCTTTCTCTGTACCTCCACTACTTTTCCAGGAATCTGTCTCTAAAAATTTTGCATCCCCAAACAGGCTGCCCGCAAACCCGTTAGCAGAGGCCTCCGTCAAATCACCATCCAAATGAAACAGTCCGATGGTTTCTTCCAATATTGTCCAGTTCCGCCTCCCTACTCTGAGTCCTTCGGAAGACCCTATCTTCAATGAAAGATTTATATTACTGTCCTCAATACGGACTGAACGCATTTCTTTGAAAACAGGTGCCAGCATAACACTTACCGGATACTCAGCACTCTTAAGCTCTTCATTCCCGGAAGTCCTAATACTGAAGCGAATTTTATTTTTGCGGGCTTTATCATTAATAAAAGGAATGCCGTTCACCGAAACGGTTTCCTTTTGTGTACTGCCGGCAGTTCCGGTACATACTGCGGGATGTTCCTGCCAGGTTATTCCGCCGTCAACACTATATTCACTTTTAACAGAGGAAACGTCCAAACCAGCCGTATGCTGTATAGATAAAGAAATGTCGGCGGGCAGCGTCTTAACGGTACCATTGTCAATGAGTTCTGACCAGTCCGGTTTATCAACCATCACCGCAAAGTCCCGCTTAAATGTTTGCGGACCCCTGAAAAAATTTCCGTTGTATGTGTTGGTAATTTTAAAGCGTATTTTGTTTACCGAACTTGCAGGGTTAAACGGGACCCTATTCGCTGTTATTGTTATCCAATCTTTAGCGCCTTTTATGCCTGTTGTACTTACATTATCGTGTTTTATCCACTTTGTGTTATGGGATACAATACTATCCACCGCATAAAAACATTCTACGCTACCCGGATCAAGACCGTTTACGGGACACCTCACCCGAACCTGACAATCAGGCGCAGATTGCGCAATAGCTAATGCCGGATTAAACGAATCCCACTCTGGAATAGCGCCACTTTTACCTGTTACCCGTTTAATTATCTCAGCACGGGAGGCCCAATTCGCCTCTTCCCTGGTTTTCCAGTCATACATTACCACGTTTCCGGTTTTTGTATAAACCTCGGAGAACCAATTTTCAAAGTCACCATCTGGCACGGCAACACTATCAAAATAATTATAGGTATTAAGAAAAACCCAGGCACCGGAAAATTTTTCGGGATGGGTATTTTTATAAGTAAGAATCCTTGGAAAATACTTGCTCAGCCAGGAATTACTAAAGACCTGCTGCAGCAATCCATCCAGGGTCTGCCACTTAACATATATACTGTCACAATCAACATCAGTTATAACAACAGGACAGGAATCGTGGACGCATGATTGCGCAACCATGTTTTCAATCCTTTTTAAAACAGTTTCATCAAAGGAGTCGTTGTATTCACTGCAGCCCCATTCCCAACCCTTCAAAGGATGATCCAGCTGTATAAAATCAACTCCTTGTGAAGCCGCTTGACCCGCCATGTCAATTTTATTTACCTCCCGTTGAATTTCAGCACATACCCAAAGCCCGTATTCATGGGCCTCATTTACCCATTCAGCATAGGAATATATCGGGCTAATTTCCGTAGTTGGCCTGTAGTGGACACCGTTTATACCGGCTGCCACCAGTTCTTCAAAGGTGAGGGTGGTAGCAGCGGATTCGTGAGCTTTGCTTGAAAGCTGACGGGGGCTGGCCAAGTCAAGCATGACGAGACCGGCGGGAGGGAGGTCTGCATATGGCTTATCTGTTAAAAACAGTAATACAAATATTAATAATAAAAGGTAACTCCCACACGTCACTTCGAGTAAAGCCCGCTTTGCGGGGTTGTATCGAGAAGTCACCATTAGAGAAGTCATATTATTACTTAAAGGGCTAAAATTGCTTCTTTGCTAATTTCTTAATTTTATCAAAATTTCCATTAATCAACGCTTCTTTTTTAGCCTGAGACCATTTTTTTATCTTCCGTTCCATGGCAATAGCATCATTTATATGAGTAAACTCCTGGCTATATACAAGTTTTACCGGTAATCGACTTAAGGTATAACCTTCATGCTTCCCAGATTGATGTTCTAAAACACGTTGTTCCAAATTTGTAGTACACCCCGTATAATAAGTTTTGTCACCGCATTGTAAAACGTATAGCCATGAGCACTTCATATTATTTTTTTTGCTGCCAGTTGACTTCTCGATACAATCCCGCTCCGCGGGATTTACTCGAAGTGACGTGTGTAGGATACTCCTTTATTTATTGATACTGCCTTTTCTTGCTACTTAATTTTCACAACCTTAGATCCCACCTTCTGCGTCTCATAATTCATCTTTATCCAATCCGCCGAATGATGCGCTTTTAATACCCTCAATTCATCCAATTTTCCATCCCATTTCCCCCACCCCGGCATATTGCCTATCCAGTTGCTTCCGTCGGAATCAAGAAGCATATTCCCGCTTGTGCTGTCAGCAGCACCAACCGTTCCATCCATATATGCAGTAGCTACGATTCCATCCCAGGTAAATGTTACATAATGCCACTTTCCTTGTGTCAGGGCCGGAGAAACAAGTTTACAGTCCCCCGTATGCCCCTCGGTTGAGAAATACATACGCAAGGTGTTCTCACCCATTAACCCTTCAATATAAGGAGCGCCTACTTTCTCATCTGACCCTCTGGTAAATAATCCATTCATAAAAGGAAAGTTAATTGAATCGGCATTGCACCAGAAGCTAATTGTAAACGCCCCGGCACCGTCCAAACCAGTGGAATCATCGAGTTCGATATAACTGTCCGTTCCATCAAACTCCTGCCCATTACCTACTACAGAACTAACCGCATTCCCCATGCTTATTCCCGTGCCATGATCACCATTGGCTGACCCATCAATATACTCATCATTTTGGCCACTCCCATTTTCTTCCAGGTGCCAGACACTGACATACCCATTGGCAGAATCAAAAACCGCTTTACTGTTTGAAATATCTGCAGCCAAAGTACTGCCCCAATGCATATTAAAATACTGAGTTTCATTATTACCAAAAATAGTATCAATCCGAACCCAGATTTCAGCGCTCAAACCAGCTTTGTCCCAGCGGCTGATTTCATATGGCAGTATGGTACCACCAGGCGTTGAAAACCGGATATCTTGTCCATCGTCCAGAGCTTCGGCAAAAGAAAAATTATTTTTATGCAATCTGACTAAGAGCGGAAAATCATACAGATCTTCACTGATGGCTGCCCCGGAAGAAGAAGTATTAATGGCAACCTTGCTTAAACCGTTCCAGTCCCGGTAAGGGCCAATAACAGAAACGCTATCTGAGCTGACTGCCAATGTATCCTGAATCAGGTTGTAAACTGAATCAAAATCATTACTATACAACAGTTCTTTATAGGTACCCATAGGTACATCAGACACGGTTAATACCTCATCGACTATATGTTTAGTCTTTACTATTGCCAAGACACTGGTTCCGGAAATATAAATATAATCTCCCTCTGAAGTTTTTGTATTATGAAGTGAGACCCGAATGAAACCGGAATTTTCAAGTCTCGCTTCAGG
>JADFYW010000184.1 GCA_015232855.1 Fibrobacteria bacterium | reverse complement strand
GGATAAAAACTCTGCAGAAACACCATGGGGTAAACAAGAAAAAACTACATCTGGTTTTTCATTTTTAACCGCACTCAGTCCTTTAAGTTGCGTGACATTATCATCTAAAACTCCGTTAAACTGGGGGTATACCGTTAAATAATCCTCATTTTTTTGAGATTCAGAGGTCAACCAACAAAGTTTCACCCCTGAATGCCGGTTCAACAGGGTTATTAACTCTCTGCCAGTAAAGGCAGTTGCTCCAATAATTCCAACTGATATTTTTGTTTTCATGGCATGAAAATAACAATATCTGCTACAAATCTCACATTCTAAAATTTTTCACTATTAAGGATGAAAATTGTATCCCACTAAAATTGTGGTCCCATTTTGGAAAAAACACAACAGCTACCATCCCAAACAATATAACCCATTTAAATTATTAGACTTCTTGCAATTGGAATGTTTAAAATTTTATCTTTAAACCTGTATAAAATCAATTAACTAATTATGGTAAAAAAAAAATAAATATCGTACTATTAAGTTACAGTTTATTTTAAATTGTACACAATATTGGTTTTGACTTACTTAGAAAGGATCTATAAAGTGAAAAAACTGTTAGTAATCGTCAGTCTTTGCCTTATCCCGGTTGTTTTCGCAAATCAAACACCGCCGGGCATACATGGCAATATCCAAATTCACGCCGCCAAAACTTTATATGGAATAGATGCAAATCTGGACCAGTTGTATGGACGTGCCAACCTTATGTGGGCTTTTGAAGAAGATTCAACTTTCAGTTCTCTCATTCAAGTAAGGGCCTATCCATCAGGGTTTAGTTATGAAAGACTTGTAGGGGCATCATACATTGCTCCTAATGGAGCAGAAGGCAGCTCCCTTGATCAAAAAGTCCCTGCTATTGCCAGAAGGTCTCCGTCCAATTCTGACTTGCCTACCATTCAAATCTATCAGGCATGGATTGCTTACAAATTCCCGGACTTCAACCTTAAATTAGGTCGACTCATTACTCAAAACACTAAAAGTCTGCATTTTGGTAATTATCTTGATTGTGATCCCGGAGGCAGTTTTACATTCTCAAGAGAAGGTATTCACAACGCTCTCGAAGGGTATAAAGTTTTTGGAGTAACCGATACACGTGCCCATATTGGAGTTGGTGATTATATGGGGAATCGTGGTTTTCTTCGTGTATACGAAACCATACGTCCTTCTTCGGCCTATTCGATTAATCTGGGATACCGGATAAACATGTTTGACCTGATCCATTATTATCCCCATGACTCAAGCGTTGTTATGAATCACCGGCTTGTACTTGCTACAGATATTACCCCACACAAAGATCTCAATATGTTTCTTGAAGCTGCCTGGCTCTATTCTGAAGATAGTGAAACCGATGAGACCATTAGTTTAATTCCTGTAACGCTGTCAATTAATTACACCCTTCCAAAGGCCCTCAAATCTTTCTTATGGAAAAAAATGTTAATTCCTGACGTTCTGGACGCTTTTAAAGTTGAGTGTGAATACATGTACGACCGCAAAGCCAGCCCGGGTGCTTATAGTAATATTGATCAGGATTTCATGTGGAATCTGTATGGAGAAAAAACCTGGTTTAAACGAATGTTATTTCAAGGTGGACTCTTTGCCGCTCCCACAATTAAACGTGCATACAATGTTGGTATAGGAGTGCGTTTTACATCTAAAATCAATTAATTTATTGTGAACTCAAACGAGCTCAAACAACAAGTCGCAGAAAAAGCCCTCGACTGGGTTAAGGATAAATCAGTCATTGGCTTGGGTACAGGTTCAACTGCTCGATATTTTATTCAGGGACTTAGAGAAAAAATTCAAAAAGAGAATCTGGATGTCACCACAGTCACCAGCTCTTTCGGAAGTGCTCAGCTTGCTCAGGAACTCGGTATTCCAATGGTTTCTTTTGAATCTGTAGCATCTATTGATGTATATGTTGACGGCGCAGACGAGGTTGATCCTGATAACAACCTCATAAAGGGCCAGGGGGCCGCCATGGTCCAGGAGAAAATTCTGGCCGCAGCATCTAAATCTTTTATTGTAATAGTTGATGATTCAAAACTGGTCTCTCATTTATGCGAAAAGTTCCCTGTGCCTGTAGAAGTCATACCCATGGCCTGGAGTAAAGTTTGGAGAACATTAGAAAGTTTGGGGGCAACATTATCCATTAGGCAGGCCGTAGGAAAAGATGGCCCGATAATTACAGATCAAGGTAATTTAATTATTGATTCAACATTCCCGGCAACTGCAAACTTCGCTAAACTCGATACTGAAATTAATAACATTCCAGGAGTCCTTGGTCATGGAATTTTTTTAAACATGGCCACTAAAATAATTGTCGGCAGTGATTCAGGCATAAAGCTCATTTAATAAAATCGAAAAAAATGGTCGAAGTCTCTAAATGAGTACTTCGACCATTTTTATATCTTTTTTACTCTTTTTGTTGTTGCTGCATCATCTTTTCCATCATTTTTTTCATTTCTTCCATTTTCTCCGGAGTCATGTTTTTTTGCATCATTTCCTGTATTGCCTGCATATTTTGCTGACTTCCCAGTTGCCCCATCATTCCTGCCATTCCTGAAGTTTCTTTATAATTCTCTGGAACTGTAAAAATTGAAGCAGGAAACGTCTTTGCTTCAATTTTTACTACTTCCATTTCCATTTTTTGATTGTTATGATAGGTAATTGTTTTCATGGGAAAACCAGCCAACCCCTTTTTTTCCAGGGCCTTAAAAGCTTCAATCTGCTCTGTTGCCTGTTTATTGGCAGACTGAATTTTCTTTAATATCTCATATACCTCTATCTCTTTTGTAACCCACATTTCAATTTTCTGGCCTTCCTTTTCCAGAAGGACATGTTCTGATTTATACCCGAGTATATTTTCAGTACCAAGTTTTTTGATTTTAAAGTCTTCGAGACCTTTTTTATCAGAGGCCTGCTGTTGATATTTGCTGAGGTCCATTTTACTAAAAGACTTATTTTTATCATTTATTTGAAAAACAATGTTCGGATTATCATGCTTAACCAGCATATCCATTTCCACATTCATCTGCATTTGGGTAATATTCATTTTAGTGCGAGTTGCATTCTTTGATATTTTGAGTTCTATGGTACCAGCCCCCTGGGGATTGTGGAGTTTAAAGAGTATTAAACCTTCACTAAACCCTGCACAAACCGAACTAAAACCAATTAGTAAGAAAATTCCCATTATTTTAATCATTTTATACTCCCTGCTGAAGGTAATTGGGAAATTGTAATCGAGAAACATTTATTAAGTACAATCACTGTCTTGACTACATTAAATTATATACAAAAAGTAAATTGTTATTTGGATAATGATAGACATTTTATTGAGTTTCTTACCGGACATTAATTGATGAAATTAAAATTCTTATTAAAAAGCTTTTTTGCTTTCAAGTTATTGGCAGTTTTAACTTCAACGATTTTTATTATCGCACCTCATGCAGAGGAGCCCGCGGATACCAGTTTAATTCCCGTGGAATCTGAATACAAGACGCAAATGGATGAAACAAAGTCTACTATAAAAGAAACAGCAAAAAATCTTAACCAAAAACTGAATGCCCTTCTTGATAAGCTTGAGGGTAAAAAAGATACTCTGCCTACTTCCCCCGAAGCACTGCAACAAAAAATTCGTATCGAATTTCAGAAACTCACAAAAGACCAGGTAGCTCCAACCTTAAAAGCCTGGGAGTTGTTACGAGATTTTGATGATACCAACATGGTTTTAATAGATGTACGGCAACCAGAAGAGCAAGTCATTTCAATGATACCAGGCGCTCTTACCCCTGGACAATTTGCCGCAAACTATAATCGCCCACATTTATTAAAAAACAAGAGAATCATTACCTACTGCACTATAGGCTATCGGAGTGGTATTTTTGCAGAACAGCTATTGATCAAAGGACTCGATGTTAAGAATCTTGAGGGAGGACTTCTTTCCTGGTCACATCTTGGCGGACGATTAATTTGCCCAAACGATAGCAGTGGAGAGATTGAAACAAAAAAAATCCATGTATATTCAGAAGAATGGAATTTTCTTCATCCCGATTATCAAGGAGTATGGTGAAATTATGGATGACATTAATCTTCAAAAAGCAATTGAATATTATAGAAACAACCAAAGCCATTTTATTGAACTTTTAAAAGCCCTATCTGCTATTCCCAGTATTAGTTTTCCGGGCTATTCTGCTCAGGAGATGGAACGTTCTGCTCAGTTCATAAAAAAAGAATTTGAAAAACTGAAGCTAGAGCATGTTGATATTATTACTTTACCCGGCGCTCACCCTTATATTTGTGCAGATATATGTAAACATCCTAACGCCCCTACCATCCTCCTTTATGCACATCATGACGTTCAACCCCCTCTACGAGCTGAAGTTTGGAATTCTCCCGCCTTTAGCCCGGAAGAAAGAGAGGGACGGCTATACGGACGGGGAACAGCAGATGATAAGGCCGGCATCATTTTACATATTGCGAGTCTGGCAAGCTGCATTGCTGCTTCTGGATGCGTTCCACTCAATATAAAACTCCTCATTGAAGGTGAAGAAGAAACAGGCTCAGAGCATATTGATTCATTTCTTCAAGCCAACCCTGAAAGGATTAAAGCTGATTGTGTGATTATTGCCGATTCAGCTAACTTTGACACTGGTATTCCCAGCTTAACAACATCTTTACGAGGACTTGCTGTGCTGGAAGTCACCGTTTCAGCATTAGAATCCCCCCTCCACTCAGGTCTGTGGGGCGGTCCCATTCCGGACCCTGTTATCGGTCTGTCAAAAATATTAAGCTCCCTTACAAACAAGAATGGGGATATTGCAATACCCGAGCTTACAAAGCTCATTCCTACCTTGAGCAAAAAGGACAATGATGATATTATGTCCATTCCTTATACCACTGATATGTTTCGCCAACAAGCAAGAGTTAAATCCGGGGTAAATCTTCATGGTAAAAACCAGGAATTATTGTTCAAAATATGGCGTCAACCTTCAATTAACATAAATGGGATCGAATCTGGAGGCAAAAAAGTCGGTAATGTAATAATGGATAAAGCCTGGGCCAGAGTAGGTCTAAGGTTAGCCCCAGAAATGCCAGCAAACAAATGTGTTAATTTTCTGAAAAAATTTCTTGTTGCAAAATGCCCACATAATCTCCATCTTGAAATTGACAATTCGCCTGCTGTGGATGGATGGCAAACAGACACCACTCATCCCGCCTTTGAAACAGCCCGCAAATGTATGCAAGAGGCCTATGAAGCCGAGCCAGTGATTATAGGAAGTGGCGGATCAATCCCCCTGGTATTATCTCTGGCAAATATGCTGGAAGAGGTTCCCATCCTCCTTACGGGTATCGAAGATCCCTATACCAACGCCCATTCTGAAAATGAATCTTTATGCCTTTCTGATTTTCATAAAGCAGTAGAGTCCCAAATTCGTTTTTTTTATGCCTTAGCCAGTACTTCTTAATTTGACATAAATAATTATCCGTTGCTAGCTCTGTTTTTTTACCTTTAATACTATGAAAAGAATACGTATATCCATCTACACCTCAATATTTTGCCTTCCTTTTATATTGTCTGCAAACGAACTTGATTCACGGAATATCGAAATTCCCACGGACAGTCTTGAACTGGAACAATCGATAGCAAAGACATCTGCTCTCGCAAAAGAACCAGAACTTCTCTTACATTACCAAAAAGGGGTTTCTTCCAAATTGGCAGCCTTTTTGTTTACTTGGGGGAAAAGTACCGGTGGAGAAGATGACCTCAATAAGTTAGGATTTACTCCAGACTATTTTTCAAAACCTTCTGCCAGCATGTATAAAACATCAATTGGTTTCTGGGGTGGTCGCTTAAAAAACGCAGTAAAAGATTATCCAGAATCATACCGGGTTATGGAATGGTATTATTTTTATTCAATTATCTCAACCCTTCTCGTCACTGCAGGATCCGTTACCGGCCTACTTACTATTGGAGGTATTGCCACTGAAAATTATTACTTCAGCAAAAAAGGAAGTCATTACGACCATACCCGTTACGGCACCAGTATTACTATTTCTTTATACCTGGCATGGTTTATTCCCAAACTCATAAATAAAGGGAAAATCCAGAAAGCTCAAAAACTGTATAATAACAAAAGGCCCTGATTTATGCCCTGGATACAAAAAGCTATCACATTAAACCCTCGTACCAGAGGATTCCATCTCGTAACAAGTGATATTATGCAACAACTGCCTGAAGTTGGGAAAATAAACATTGGACTATTGCATTTATTTATACAACATAGTTCAGCGTCCCTTACCCTGAATGAAAATGCAGACCCGGATGTACGAGTTGATATGGAGTCTCACTTTAATAAAATGGTACCTGAACGGGCACCTTATTACGTCCACACCTGCGAAGGTCCGGATGATATGCCAGCACACATCAAGGCTTCTTTGCTCGGCAACAGTGTAACAATCCCGATATCCGGAGGAAGGATTAATACTGGTACCTGGCAGGGTATTTACCTTTGTGAACATCGTTCTCGCGGTGGTTCACGTAAGCTTATAGCCACTATACATGGCGAATAAACAACTAATGTAAATTAAGTAACAGGCAATATTCGCCTGGATCAAAAGACATATCGATACTGCAGTTTTCGAGACCTGAAGACAATTTTTCAGCAGGCAATCCTTTGTGATTCAATAAGCCCTCGGCCTGAATCACCTCACTCTTTTCCGGACGAAGTACCTCCAGCCGGTCGCCTTTCCTAATAGTACCTTTAATTGATAAAATTGCTTTTTTTTCATTTTCTTGATATCCACGGACTATTGCAGCCACATGTGCTACATTAGAAGTGACTCTGGTCGTTTCAAAATTTTGGGGATTCACCCGTTTTTCAGCATAAAACCCAGGCATATACCCCCGGCTGTCGAGTTTTTGCAGATTTTCGACATGATGCTCGTCGATAGGCTGGCCCATTGTTAAATCATTTATGGCACCATGGTAACTCCGTGCCACAACACTCAGATAATAAAGGGATCGGGTCCGTCCTTCTATTTTAAATGAACATACACCAGATTTTATTAATTTTTCCAAAGACTCTATACCACATATATCTTTAGAGTTAAGTATATAAGTACCATACTCATCTTCATCCATTAACATCAGTTCATCATCGGGGTTTTGGGTATTTTTGATATAATACTTTCTATCCAAAGTTTTATAGTCCTCTTCCTGGGGGGTATTGCTCGCATACAGTTTATAATTAAAACGACATGCATTTGCACACAAACCCTGATTACTGTCCCGATAAGCCATGTAATTAGACAACATACAACGCCCTGAATAGGCCATACAAACAGACCCATGCACAAACACTTCCAGTTCCACATCTGAAACTTTCTCATGGATAGTAGCAATTTCATCCATCCCTAGTTCTCGACTAAGGATAACCCTTTTAATCCCCATATCCTTCCAAAATTTCGTTGTCATCCAGTTGGTACAATTTGCCTGAACCGATAAGTGTATTTCAATATCCGGAAAAGTCTCCCGAACATAACGTATTATCCCGGGATCACTCATTATAAGAGCATCAGGGTGTAAAGCCGCAAAGTCTGCTAATGAACGACTAAAGGTTTCAACCTTATTGTTGTGAGGGATAATGTTGGAAGTAAGAAAAAATCGTTTGCCCCGTTCATGACAATAATCAATGCCTTTTTTAATATCGTCCAGGGTTTTAAAGCCATTGTCCCTGGCCCGGAGGGAAAACCGGGGCTGACCTGCATATACCGCATCAGCTCCAAAAGCCAGGGCATACTTCAGTTTTTCCATATTGCCTGCAGGTGCCACAAGTTCGGGTTTATTCATGGCACTGAATGTAAGAAAAACAGCAGATTTTTCACAAGTCAGGAACGATTAATTTTTGTTAAATACAAGAATTTGCATCTATTATTTCATTTAGTATCACCAAAATATTCTGACCTAAACAGGGGGTATTTCGATATCTATATTT
>JADFYW010000183.1 GCA_015232855.1 Fibrobacteria bacterium | reverse complement strand
ATATTGTACAGATTGATGGACAAACTTTCCCAGGTGATCAAAAATTGCAATTTCAGCAATATAGGTATCCGTAGAAAAAACCTGAACTGTCGACAGGCAATTTTCGGGATATTGGGTCTGTCCGGCTGATTCTCCCGTGCTCATTTGGCATCCCTCACCAGGAGGAGAAACAGTCCCATCTGCGTTCAAACCTGGAGGTTTCACCCACAAGCGCTGAAAGTCATAGGTCCCATCCTGATTTTGCACTAACACTGCGTCGCGGCCAGGTGTAACTTGTCCGTTTTGATCTATATAGAGGTTCGCAGCCATAGACCGGGGATCATTAAGGGTAATCCCTGTCACCGGAACAAAAATGGTACTATGGTTTATGGGGTTTTTATTTTTAATACCCTGTATCAGGGCTTCCGCCTCTTCAGGCCTGTTGCCATTAGGAGATGCATCTACATAAGGTGCGTTTGCATTCATAAATATTTCATCATCAACAAAAGGTTTTATAACATTTATATTGTTGCTGACAATGAACGTCCATTCCAAACTGTCCGGACCTTTTACGGTGGGCGGTACACCCGTAAGAGCAATCAGAGGATAGGCCTGGGATTTACCCATACCTGGAGACATAAACATAAAAAGCGAGTCCCATGGCGTTCCCAAAGCATGTAACGCCCGAATTTTTTCTGAAAGCATTATTACCAGGGTGTCGGGTTGTTTCTGCAAATTACCTTCGGTGTCTTTATAGTAAGAATTGTCCGAGGGATGTTTGTTCGCAGATACAATAACAGCACCCATACCATCTTCTATGAGTACTTCCTGATTTTGGAAAATCGTGCCGGGAGGAAGTGTTAAGCGAGGAGGATAGACAGGATCAGCACTGGTAGCACCTTCGGGAAATACATTTAAGGTTTTATCCAAACTCCCTGGCACGAGCACCGAGACCGTAAGTGGAACCCCCGGCAGCATATTTATATCAGTGACCCCACCAACCGGACCTAAAACTGCAGAATGGCCTGTCGCGCCTTCATACGGCCAATCGATAGATGTAATGGCAGCAGGTAACTCAGACAATGGCGCTTTAAAACGAATATATATGGAATCTGCATGTCCATCGTCATTCCCGTCTACAATCCAGGCCTTTTCAACAGGAATATAAGCAGCATTAACAATGACACTTCCGCTTATAAGACCTTTTGTACCCGTAAGGGTCATTTGATTTGATGCCTGAGAAGTATTGAGTGTCCCTTCAAGAATATTGTTGTTTAAATCAGGAACATCCGAGAAGCCCACATTAATCACTGCGTCAAAAGCACCACTGTTTACCGATGTTTCGACTACAAGCACTTCCAGGGTATCTCCCGCATCTGTTTCAATTTTCACCCGAAGAGTATCAATTTTTTTGAGATCCGGGGTCTTGTGAGTAAGTCGGACAATTACTTGCCCCCCCACAGATTCATCATAAACACCCGTTATAACAGTACCATAGGTATCCATAAACACAATACTTGAACCCGTATAATCAATCACCGGGAAGTTTTCCTTCCTGGTAGTAAAGTATACCGGGTCGGTATAATTCACAACAATATTATCGAGATCCTGGCAACTGAGCACATTATCAGTAAGTGTGCCAGAAGACATTTCATTTTTTAAGAGTTCTCCACAATACTGCTTTGAAGTGGCGCTTGTCTGCACCAATTTTACTTGTGTAAGTTTATCACCAGAATTGCTGCATTCAATCTTATCCAGTAGAATGGTATCAATTGAGGTTGTTGAAAATACCTGGTCTTCAACACACACTTTTGCAACGGTATCTTGTCGTGTAATAATATTATCGGTAGGACCCGTAACCGTTATGATTTCTGCTTCGTTACCATAAGAAACATTCAAAACCACTTTTGAGGTATCGGTGGTTAGCTTTTCTACCGTTCCGGTCTTATGGTTAATTGCTCTTGCGGTAATCTGTCCATTAAAATACCATTGAAGAATCTTGTCCCCCGGCACCGACTGATGGTTATCTTGAAGGGGCACAGCCAGCTGCCAGATACCCGTGCTATCCTGCTGACCCACAAGGTTCATATTGACCACTTCACTGTCAATAATTTTCTTTCCTTGACCATCAGTACTGATGACCGTCAATGAAACGGTTTTAGTTGTAAGTGCAGCTATATAATCATCAACATAATGCAGATACACCATACCAGTAGCAGCATTATACATGCCTCCGGTCATAAGAGTTACCGGCATTGAGTAATCCACGTTAGCAAAATTGATAGCGCCGGGAACAGGATTGGCAACACCGAAACCCTTACTGGCGGTAAGAGGAAGATTATCAATGGGATCAACATAATTTGCTGTAAGGATGTCCTCTTTTCGTATTTCAAAAGTACCATTACTTTGAACTACCGAAGTAGCTGTAGAAAGCCCTACCGGTATAGTAACCCCATACTTACCTGGAGTTATTTCAACCAGCTGAAACCGTTCCTGATCTGTAGGACTGGTATTATTGTCCCCTTTAGCATTAGTAAGTGTCACCACATATTCGCTTAAACGGGAATTATCAAAAGGTTGATCTTCAACCACCACATAAAGCACGGTCTCATTTCCACTAAGATTTTGAACTTCATTCCAACCTGCATCGGCAAAATATATTCTACCTGCATTAGGAGCGGGTTTTACATTAAAAGAGGCGCTGGGGTTATCCGTATTATCACCGGGATTAGCCCAGGCTGCGGTAACTACATCGTAGAAGGCTGCTTCAACAATGGTATTACCAGCCATCGCTGTGGTAATAGCAAAATCAAGAGTATCAATAAACACCAGGGCGTTATTGGTGATTTGAGGATTTGAGAGGATAAAGGTTTCCGTATCCCCCCCACTGGCTGTGTTTACATTTATCGAAGCCGTGGTAATACTTGCATTACGTGTAGTAAGTTTTACAATAAATTTACTATCCGCCTCTGTCAGTACACTGGTGCCACCTAAAGGCTCCCCGGAGAGATTCAGTAATTCAATAACAGAAGGGGCATTGCTTTTAGTATATGTATGAGAAATGGTATCACTGTTTAACCAACCGTCCATAGCAGCAAAAGCTTCCAGCGTCTTAGTTTCCGTTATCTGTAAAGCACCCGTATATGGCACAAAAGGGTCATTTACAGACAACCGATAAAAAATAGTAGCCTCATTTACCACATTGCTTAGAGTCACATTTTCAACAAAGTTAAAAGACTTGGTTTCTGGATTAGCAGTGGGTGCGGGAAGTACTAAAGGAACAAAAATTGCCAGGCTGGTGGTTATTTTACAGGAAGAGCCCCACGGCATCCGTTCTGCAAGGAAAAAATCAAAGGTATATTGATGAAAGTCCTGTAGCCCGAGTTCAGTAGCAACATCACTCATTCTAAAAGAATTTGTCAATGGCCCGTGGATACCTCCCAGGTCAAGAACTAATTTACCATCAATAAAAACCCATACATCATCATCACCTGTAAAAGTAAAGACCTGACTCGCTGCTTTTGACGCTTCATAGGTGAGTGTGTCATGTAAATGTAGTGTAAAGCCAAAATTATGGGAATTTACATTATAACCCTGTTTAATCTGAGATTCAATGCCCAGAGCTACCAGGCCCTCGTTATCTATAGGAAAAAAGGCATTCGCTTCGTTATAATAATCAAAATATTTATACCCCGAGTATATTTCATACTCATCATTAAGATATCCGTCTCGGTCAAATTCATACACATTATTACCCAAATCTTTAAAGGCCAATGTTTTTTCTACAGGAATGACACGCTTTTTTGGATCAGGATTGTCGGTGTCAGCTATAAACCAGGTATTGATATCCTTATTAAAGAGTATGTCCTTTTTAAAGACGGGTAAGCCATTACTTCCCAGATTATTCTGGACCATCCCCGGTTTAAGACCATCAAAAAGAATCGTGCCGTTATATACATTTTTGCTGAATTCCCAATATCCAGTTTCACTGGTCCTGGTATAATGGTCGTATATAGTTACGGGAACTTCTTCCACATTTTGGGAGATCACTAAAACCGGGAATAAAAGGAAGAAAAAAAGGAACTCCAGCACCGTAGTTGTTTGTTTTATCATCTTTATTTTCCTTATATTATTTTTAAATATAAAACCAATCATAACATCACTTTTGTATGTATCGGTATTTCTTACTCACGCTACGCATAATATAGGTCTAAGCCTAAAGTTTCGCAGTGATAAAACAAAACAAAACCATAAAAGTGTACTCAGAGTGAATACAACAACTTATGTAAAACGTTACAATATAACTTCTTACAATTTGCGAAGAAAAACTCATCTGTTTTCTTTTTCCAGAATTACATATTGATTTTAGTGAACCGGCCTGTGATGAAACCCCCCAGGCCCTACCCCATCTATTTTGGTTTTTCAACCAGGCCGGTTACTGCTTCGATGTAGTTTAGTACAGCGGTTTTAGAATTTCTATGGTGCCAGTTGGTACCATGTATAGTTTCCTTGTGTTATTGAATGGTCACAACTTTAGAACCAGACTTTTGGATCTGGAAATTAAGCTGGACCCATTCCGGTGTACGTGCCACTTTTGCTATTCTCACTTCATCTATAATGCCATGGAAGTATTCATGCGGAGCACTAAGATCATTACCTATAATAAAATCACCATCTGAATCAACATTTACATTCACATTCTCAGTTAAACCAACCTGAAGACCATTCAAATACAAATAGACAATACTCTTCTCCCGCTTCAATACCACTTGATACCATTGGTGAGGAAGTAAAACAGTACTACTCTTAACAAACAGGTTATCCGGTGTTTTTGTTAAGTTTCCCATAAGAAGACTGTCTTGATTAACCTGTAATTCATAATTTCCATTTTCTAAATCAACTGAATCAAGGGCATGTTTACAGACAATTTGCTTGCTAAAGGGGATACTATCTGCTTTAACCATGACTGAAATTGTAAAGTCACCTGTGCCAACATTAAGGGTGTTATGATGTGGCACCTGAATATAACTGGAAGAACCGTTAAAGAACTGAGCTTTGTCTATATAGCCACCAGATTCAAAATAATCAGTCATTTGTACCCCGGTCCCGTGATTACCATTTACAGTAGCGTCCCGGTAACCGTTATCTTTGTTGTTTGCCGCTTCTGCCAGATGCCAGACACCCGCAAAGCCATGTGCGGTATCGAATACGGTACTACTATTTGACTGCGGATATGCTAACTCATTCCCGGTAAACAAATAGATGAACTGGTTATCAGTATTGCCAAAAACAGTATCGATGCTCACCCATATTTCTGCTCGTTTACTCACAGGGTCCCAGCGTTCAATCTCATAATGAAGTGGTGTAAAATCCTGTTTAGCAAAGCGTATATCAGAACCATCAGACTGAGCGTTCTGAAATAGTACTGTGGCCTCAGAAACAGTAGTATTCAGGCGTACTAAAAGAGGAAAATCATATACATTACCAGAGAGAGCTGCTCCGGTGGTGGAGGTGTTAATATATATTTTCTTTACCAGTCCCCAGGAAACAAATGAATTTACGACAGTTGTATCTGCTGGTGACAGTACTATTTCTTTTTGTAGAAGATTTATCCCGGTGGAGTCACCTGCTTTCGCGAAAATTATTGAGGCATAACTGGCAGAGGGAATATGCTCAAGGTTTATCACTCCTGTTTGTATTTGAGTGTTGGTCACTGCAGCATACACACCCGTTCCCGGTATATAAAAATAATCTCCCTCAACAGCCCCAAGCCCCTGGAGGGGGATCCCAACAGTTGATTCTTTTTGAAGGACTGCAACGGGAGTATTTGTTTGCACCTTCTCAATAACTTCAAAAGATTGAATAATATCTGCTGATTTTTCCAATTCATTTTTTACAACAATATTATATGTACCACCATTCAGATTTTCGAATCGGTATATACCTTCCTTATTCGTTATTGCCGTTTGAACCGTAGATGAGTCAGAAGAAATATGGGGATTGTATGTTCTGGTATAAAGCGATACTACCGCATCTCCCACAAGATTATCATCCTGATCTTTTACTATTCCTGCCACTATAGTATTTTCAGAAGTACTCGTGCCACCCGCTATATCATTACTTGAACACTGGATAAAAAATATACAGCCAAATAAAATTACAATAGAAAAAAAGTATTTCATGGCTTTTTTTCTCCGTTTTTCGGATTCTTTTTATTCGACACCTCATTACTCAGGGGGAAAAGCGACAAGCAAAATTGATATACCTGGGAAGATTTATTGTCATGGTTCACGATGGAAACAATACGTTCTTTAAACGCATCAAACTCAGCCAAAAGCACATTATAACATTCTTTTGAAATTCCCATAGTAATATTTGAAATATTCCGTACCTCAGGAGGCAGATTATCATTTGCCTTACGAGACAAATCCAGCATTTTACTATTATGAGCACGCCTCACCATTGAAATAATATCCTGGCCGCTGGTAATGGATGCATCTATCTGCCGGTACCTTCCATCCGGCATTTGTTTCAGTAATTTTAAGCGTTGAAGTAATTCTACAGATCTCTTTGCTTCCCGCACAGTAATTGGAGGAAGGACCGCTTTGGCCAGTAAGGAAAAATCGCCCTGAAAATCCATAAGACAGGCAAGTTCTCTTATCACACAATTATACCATTTTTCGAAGTAACTATACTGATCACTTTTCAGTTGATGCTGCTTCACATAATCAGTCATAGTAACCATTACACTATAGTGTTCCTGTTTTTCCTGAGCGGTCCGGGCCTGATTAAACTCAGTCAAATGCCTGAAAAATACCGCTTCTTTTTTATTCAACCCCAAAGCGTTAATGAATTTTTCAATCATAGGTCGGGTGAGATTTCGATCTCCCTCTATAACCTGTTTAAGAAACACCGGAGACTTAATACCCGCTTTTTGAGCAAAAAATCTATAGGAAAAGAACCGGGTTGTTTTTTTCTTTTCCTCATAATAATCTGCCAGAAACAGACGATAATTTATGTATTTAAAAATGGTATTCACTGATTATTTAATATAATCTCATCTCAGGGGTCCTGCAGGATAAAACCAACCAAATATAATTATTTGTACTCAATATGAGTACAGATAACAGTGTAATTCACTATAATAAAACACTTTATGATATACTCACTAAATTCTAAAATAATTTTGAATACACGTATCCTGCCTTCGTAATGTGAAGCGTATCCCAGACTTCAGGGCCTGTTTTTGCCAAGGCCATTACCTGATAGCCAGAAACCCTGGTTAATGCGGATCAATTTTCCCGATTTTTGGCTATATAACAAACGGCATGAACATATTCCTCCCCGCTGTTCTTTACCCTAATGGTGTACATTCCTGATTTTACAGACATCGGAATAAGCCCTTCCACAAACAGGCTGTAATTCCCGGATTCCGAGACCTCCAACCAGCCAGCAGTAACGCTCTTTCCTTTCAAATTATTAACCGTATACCATACATTTTCAGGCGACGGTACAGCGAAACGCAAGTATTTTCCGTAAGATTTTCTGCCTTCATCACCAAACCGGTCTTCTATTGTATTAACAGTTTACAATATCCTTAACTTAAAGCCAGTTGCTTACTACTTCAACATCATTACCTTTTTTATAACAAAACTGCGTCCTGTTTTAATCCGTACAAAATATTGTCCCGCACTCAACACCTGTGCCTGTTGCCCCTTACCGTCCCAGACAATAGCATGCTGTCCCGCAGATAAAATTCCAGGTCTTATGGACCTGACCAATGTTCCTTCTATGTCGTAAATATCCAGTTCTGGCGAAGCTGCAGTACTAAGATTAAAATTCAGGCTGGTTGTATTAAAGAACGGATTAGGACTAAACCTCACATTCTCCAGATTGGCGACCTGTACTTTCTTTGCGGAAACAACGTCATTTGATTGAATGACCAATTGACGTGTCCCGATGTTACCATTCATATCACGAGCAGCAAACTCAATGAGGTTCTTGCCATCTTCCTGCTGCTTTAGAGGCAGGCTATCTGCCGTCATTGAGGCTTCTGCTGAACGGTCACCCCCGTCAACACTACCCGTCATCCAGTCACCCCAGGTTGTACCGCTATCACTGGAATACCGGTAATTTCCAGAATGAAAATCATTAAGCATTTCAA
>JADFYW010000182.1 GCA_015232855.1 Fibrobacteria bacterium | reverse complement strand
GGCATGACCGGAATCTTACTTTTTGAAAAAATTTGGTTATCCAGTAGATTCCGGACAAGCCGAAATGACTGGATATAGAGAACTTATGACTCTCGAGTAAAAAAGGTCTTAAATACAAAAGGGTTAGCCTTCTCCTTTCACTCAAAAACCTTAGACTCTTTTTCAAACAAAAAAAAGACACATCATGAATATAAATAATCTAGTCCGCCCATCTATCCAACAGTTAAAGCCATACATCGCGGGTAAAAGTACAGAAGAAGTACGCGCAAAATATGGGTTAGATACTATTATTAAACTCGGTTCCAACGAGAACCCCCTTGGCACCAGTGTTACCGCTCAAAAGGCGATGGCTGATGCCGCTGGTGGCGTTTCTATATATCCTGATGGCTCCTGTTCACAACTTGTTGGGGCGTTGTCCTCCCGGTATCAGTTACCAGGAGACTGGTTTATTACCGGTAATGGTTCTGACGAAATATTTTTGATGATTGCTGCGGCTTTTTTAAATCCGGGGGAGATTTCTCTGGTAAGTGAACATACCTTTTCCCAGTATGCCTGTGTCTCAGGCATTTTTAATGGCGTGATAAAAAAAATACCCCTGGCTGATTATACTTATGATTTGGATGGTTTTCGTAAACAGTTAAACGAGCAGGTTAAACTGATATTTTTATGTAACCCTAATAATCCAACGGGCACTTACCTCACCCATAAGCAAATTGCCGCCTTTCTTGATGAATTGCCTGAATCATGTTTGGTCGTTATGGATGAGGCTTATGGCGAGTTTGCTGAGGCAGATGATTTTCCGGATATGGTTTCTCTGGTTAAAACATATCAACAGCTTATTGTTTGCAGGACGTTTAGTAAAATTTACGGACTGGCTGCAGTACGTCTCGGATATGCCATTGCTCAGGAAAATATTATTAAGCAGTTGAAAAAAGTTAAAAATTTCAATCCCTTTAATGTGAATAGTACGGCCCAGGCAGGTGCTGTAGCAGCCCTTGAAGATAAGACCTTCTTTCAATTGAGTTATGAAACAAATATGATTGGTAAAAAAACACTTACTGAGTCATTTAAAAGAATGGGTATAACATCGTTACCAACTCAGGGAAATTTTATCTGTTTTCAAACTCCTATTCCTTGTATAGATTTCGCTGAACAGATGGCTATGCGCGGGGTAATTATCAGACCACTTAATAGCTTCGGTATGGATGATTGGTGTCGGGTTACTATAGGTACACCGGATCAGAATAAGGTGCTTCTAAAGACAATGGAAGTAGTGTTATCCTTATAGCATAAGGCAATCTGCAATCAAATACTTCAGAGGATGTATCGATTTAAAGAATGACTCCTAGGCTCGTGGGTGTGCTTTTTGATAGATCTCTTTTAGCTGTTTTACAGAAACATGGGTGTATTTCTGAGTGGTAGACAAGGAACGGTGTCCTAGTAACTCTTTTACGGCAAGCAAATCTGCGCCGTTGTTGAGCAGGTGGGTTGCAAAACTGTGCCTGAGTACATGGGGGGATGCCTTTCCTTCTTTTCCTGCTTTTTTGAGGTGCTCCGTGACATTTTTCTGAATGGTCCGTCTCCCCAGGAGTGCTCCTTTGGTAGAAATCCAAATACCGCCTTGAGGATTAGGTCCTTTTTTTGATTCTACTAATTGTTTGTAATGTTGGATAACCTGTTTACAGCTCTTGGTCACAGGGACATTCCGGTATTTATTGCCCTTGCCGAGGACTTTTAACTGTGAAAAATCATGGGTGAAATCATTCCATTTAATACCAGTGAGCTCGCCTATTCTCAGACCCGAGCCATAGAGTAGTTCTATACAACTCAGGGTCCGAAATCCAATAAAACCATCCGATGAGATATTCAGGGCTTCTGTCAGCAATGTCTCCGAAGCCACGGGGGTTAGTTTTTTTTCCTGCTTGGGGAACAGTAATTGTTCACAGGGGTTTTTGGGGATAGGAGTATATTGTTGGCAATATTTCCCAAAAGATTTTAAACAGGCAATGAGACGGGACTGAGTGGAGGCAGCGGGTGATTTTTCCATTTCTTTAAGTAGGAATACCCGTAAGAGCCGGGGGGTTAGTTCCTCCAGAGGAAGATTGTTCCCGGTTATGTCTAAAAGTTTTTGTAAATCATGTTTATAGGCAAGCCAGGTATGGTGTGAATATGCCCGGACTTCTCTTATATACTGAAGAAATTCTGTAATTGTTGTTTCTAAATACATTGTTCTATAGAAAATATATTTTGCTTGTGATACTTGTTGAAAAATACTGTTTTGACCCTGTTATAAATTTACTTTTAGAGAAAATATGGAGTATAAAAATAACCGACATGAGAATTTAATTATTACAATATGGCTGTGTGTCTCTATCATACTTGTGTTTTTGGTCTCTGGCTGTACTTCCTGGAGTAGTGGCAGGAAACCAGAAAGAAACCAGGTTATTCCTCAATCTCAAGAAATATCTCCTCCACTGAATCAACAAAAGGCGCTAAAAGGGAAAAAAACGCCTCAAAAAGAAATAATTATTACTTCCGTAGAAGTATTTTCTTCAGATAGTCTGATGTGTAGGGAGAAAGCAAGGATTATGGCAGGTGATAAGATGCTCTTTGCTACCAGAGAATATCTTCAGGCGCTTATTGAAGAGTGTATCCACAACAAAATGGATCCAGATGATCTGGATAAGGTCAGGAGAGTTGTATATCATACAGAATTACTAACTGTTCAAAATGCAATGATTATGCCGGCGCCCCTACAAAAACAGGGATCGGGATATAGGTGTAGTACTGAGCTTAGTACAAAAAAGGAAAATATCGGGAAACTTTTAATGGAACAGATAGAAAAAGATAAAATCGTTTACGATTTAATCCGGAGTTTATCAGCTTTGCAGGCCATAATCCTGGTAAAACCAGTTCCGTCTTCTCGTTAAGTACTGTTTTTAGGACAATACTACAAACTGGATTTTTATTTCGGGTTCTTCTAAAAGATCGATGAGTTTTGGTTTAATTTTTTCTTTGTTACAATTAAACATTATCATAACAGTGGGCTTATCCGGAGCGTCATGGCGATAACGCGAAACAATACCGGTATAACCTGTCATGTTATACTTAACATCTTTGACAATTTCTATTCGGGTGCCAACAGGGTAAATGGGTATAAGAGTAATAAGGGTATCAACAACAGTACGATTGAGCTGAGATGCAGCAGCAGTAATTAATGTACGGATAGCCTGTTTGGGTGACTTTGGAACGGTATGGGGCCGTGGTGAAACGAGGGCTATGTAGGTGTCTGCAACAGCTGCAATTTCAGCATAACGATGAATGATGCCCTTCCGGTTTGTAAGCCTGCGGACAGGAACCTGATTGTTACCCCTGAGATTACGCGGGTATCCGGCACCATCTTGCCTTTCGTGATGTTGATAGGCAATATGTGCGGAGGTAAGAGGAATTTCTGTATTTTCCCGCAAGATAAAATACCCGTAGGTTGCGTGCTCTTTAAGCAGGGAAAATTCCTGGAAGCTGAGGCGGGATGTTTTGTTTGTAATTTCATCGGGAATTACGGTCATACCTAAATCCATCAGCATGCAGCCTAGTGCCAGTTCTTCCAGTTCAAAGCGATTAAAGTGAAATTTATTAGCTAATATGATAGCGGTAATGGTAACATCAAGACAATGTTGGTATAAAAAACCTGCTTTGGTTCGAATTGAAGCGAGGTTTACCAGGACTGATTCCATGCCAATTATGGAGTCTATCGTTTGTCCTACACAGCGTTTAACATTTTCTGCAATCAAAATATTTTTGAATTTCTTTTTGTCCTCCATGAATTTACCCAGTCCCTCGGATGTTAAATCCTGAGTACGCATCATGTCTTTGAGAACATTCATATTTTGGCGGATGGCTTCATGGCTTTGGTAGGCAATTTTATCTGAAATTATCTGTTCAGGAATGATAAATTCTGTACCTTCTTCCTGTATCCAGAAATAGGGCAGTTCCAGTTGTTTTAATTTTCTGAGAACCTTGTCATTAATGGTATATCCATTAGCTAGCAGCAATTCACCATTTTCACCATAAATGGACTTAGCTAGTACCATTCCTGATTTTAGTTCATCTTTTGTGACCTGAATCATATCACTATTCTACCAATCTGAAGACAGCATTTCACTATTAATTAAACCTTTGCCAGAAATTAAGGCAAATTACTCGTTTTTTACCTAAAAATTATACAGATCAAGAATATATAATATCCTGATGCCTAATACAATTGAAACAATCAGCTTAAATTGTTTCAAAATAAATCATAAATCATATTCAAATACCCAAAATACTTGTAAAAGTGGTGATAGTTCTGGCACTATTATTGCTTTTACTCTTAGTAACTAAGGAGGTTGTTATGAAACCGAGAATAGAAGATAAAAGAAGGGTAAAACTGACTGAAATACTTTCTGATAATTATATCCCCTTTATGGAAGGACGACCTGAAAGAAGAACGATGATCTCCAAACATGATATTCTGGATTTAAAAATTCTCCTTCATACGGTTAAGGATGTTAACCATTTTGTTATGAGTCTTTGATGTTAAAATTTGAATGGTATTCTTTCATGTTTGTTCAGATATAATCAAAACAACATTAAAATCTTAATAAGATTTAAAGAGACAACGGTGATAACATACCGTTGTCCATTTCTATAGCCTATGTGTAAAAGAAGAGTAAATTTATTCTGCAGAAATAATTTTTTTTGGTAATTTATCCATCCCCTTTTGCTCCATACCTACTACTGAGCCTATATAAGTGGCATCACAAATGGTATAGTTTTTCCCATTAAATTTTACCTTTCTGCCGGGTATGGTATCAGAAAAGAGTACAGCTGTTGCAATATGACCAGGATAATCTATACCGATAACAGGTAGCCCGGTAAGCTTGCGAACCAGGTAACTGAATAAAATACTCCTGTCTTCACAGTCGGAAAAGGGATAAAATAGGGTTTCTTCTGGAAAGAAAAACTTTTCATAGCCGAATTGCTCTTTATCGGTTTTGTAACTGAATGCCTGGTGAGTGAAATGTAAAAGTGTATTTATTGCATCACGTTCCACTTGGTCCTTTATCAATAGAGCGAGCTGAATAAGCAGGCTATCTCCCATCTGAGACATTACCGGAGTTTTGAGATAATTACTAAGCTGAATTTGGGGGAAGTGTTTAACAAAGGCTATATGGTTGAGGTTTATTTTTATTTTTATTTTATGTGTTTTTCCGCCTGATGAAAATTCAAGTAGTTTCCCCCGGGCATTTTTCTGAAACCGAGGCCAACGAGTAATTTGTAGATCGATGAAATTCCGGCTTGAGGGGTAAGTGCTGCTATAACTGAAAAGGGCTCCTGGTTTGGTCTTGTTGCCATCCAGAGAAATATGATAATATTTGGTTTTATTAAAAGTGAAAAAAGCAGCCTGGAATACAAATTGTTTTACTGGAAAAAGCAGCCAGACCATTTGGTTGTTGTCGTATCCCAACTTGCAGGGGAGGTCTGCTTTAGAAAGTAAAAACCAGGTTAGTAATGTACGGTTGTTCTTATCTTTGGGGTAACATATCTGAGCAACGTGTTGGGCTAGTAACATGAGCCCCCAATCTCCCAATAACAGGTGCTTATGGTAATTGTTAAGCTGTTCAATAAGAGGGCGATGGTTAGCAGAGGCTGCCAGTTTCCAGAATGTGGTAATGTCCTCTTTCGTACCCTTTTTATGAGGGATATCTTTTATTGATGGTTCCAGATTAAGGGTTAGTTTATGGTTGAAAAAAGAAAGAGAATGTTTTTGACCGCTTTTTTGCTGAATGGGGTGGGGGCTGGAAGAGTTATAATTGGAATCGGATACCGGAGGTTGAAGTAGTGGTAATGAAGGAAGTGATATTTTAGTTTCTTCTGTCCCCGTCTGTTGTAAAGACAGAGGAATGGTTTTAGCAACGGGAATGTTAGCAGGTTTTGGCTTTTTATATTTCACTCCTGTGTATTCTATCGGGTATTTTTTCCAATCCATTTTTAAAAAAACAATAAAGTCCTTATCCTGCTCCTCTAAATATTTTGTGAATTTGGTTTCTTGTGTATCTGAATATTGGGTAAATTCATTTTGAAATTGTTTACGAAATTCGTCTTCGGTTTGGGCTTGAATCGGTCTGAAGCCTGAAATGAAAAAGCTGATTAAAAAAATAATAAAAACAAAATATTTCATGGCTTGCGATCCTTTATAAACCGGGGGAAAGAACTTTACCACGAGCCAGGCTAAAACAGGTCATGGCTTCGTAATCGAGCCAGCGTTTGATAATTTGCACGTCTTTTAGAGTTACATTAATATCTTCCGAGATAACAATTTCTTGTCCGGTATGCTTCCCTTTTGTGGTTTGACGAAGGAACGATGATGATTTAAGTCTAACGGACCTCGCACAATTGACAATGGCATTTTCATCAGTCAAAGACCAGGAACGATGGTGGATACCCCGTCGAAATTTACCACTTCCGATACCATAAACATATCCTTTTGCAGATGGCAACCTGGTAACCCAATCCGGTTTTGGTATTTTTTCAGCGTCTATTATAGTTTTGTTGATAAGACAGGAGTCTGTGCCAACCAGAATGATTGTGTCATGGTCTAAAAGAAAATAGGACAAAGTCCACAAAGAATCCCATTCGGTTGCCAGTGGCTTCAATTTGATGTTGTCGTTAAAATCCAGACCATAATTATTACGGTAGTGCTTACGTTGACCGCTAATACAAACTCGTTTTTGTCCGTTGAAGCGGTTGGAACCATCCTGATATGCCGAAATGGTGAAATCATACACATAGCCGACAGCAGTTTGCACTGCCGAAGGTGGATTGAAAAACCAATCGGGATATGTTAATGAAGATTGGGCTGTCGCTGTTATGGCCATTAATAGCCAAAAGTTAACGACAAATATCCGGTAAGGAATAGAGTTCATAAGCTTTCGGGCTTATTTAAGAAATCCTTTTTTATGCAAGGGGCTGAATAAACTCCGCCCCTGCAAGCAATTGTTTAAGATTAGTTTGCCCCTGGCGTATTTTTATCTTTGAATTGTTCAAAAGCTTTAATTTCCTGATCGAGTTCTTTATAGGCTTTGGAAGCCAACCAACGGGTTTTCATGGCTTCATTTGCTGCCATTTCAGCTGCCATGGCATCTGCAAAAACTTTGGGATCCATGACCATAAGACCGAAAACCTCATATTTTCCGTCGTTTTTTCTATAAGGAGTGTCACGAAGGGTCGTACCTCTAAGTACTTTTGATGAGACATTTTTAGTGACTTGGCTAAAATGGTCGAGATATTCTTCTCCTACCTCTTCCTTAAAAGACTTTTGAAGAGAAGATGACTTGGTTTCGAGGGAGCGGGTCAGCATGGCCCTTGCTTCAAGTTCTACCTTATTAATAGCAGTCTGTAGATCTTGTGATGTGGCTGTGGCCACTTCTGCTATAATACCTTCATCTTTCAGCTTGTTTTTTGCATCATTAAGTTTTGCGAGAAGGTCATCGCCGCCTTTTTGACCTTTCACACCGCCTGCACAGCCTATAAATCCCGTTATAGCCAGGAAAAATGTACAGATAAGTATTTTTTTTATAATCATGTTTGCTCCTTGTTCAGGTTGATGAGTTAGTGCTTTTTTTAGAGAAAATATAAAACTTCATTTTGTGTTTTCATAGGTTAGGCTGAGTTCTCTGTTTTCCTGAGGGTCCGGCCTTTTGGTTATTAGATGGCATTAAAATATTTTTCTTCCAAATTTTTTCTGATTTATTTGGACAGCCATTGAAAATCCAGGTTTCATTGAAATAAAAAATATTGGTATTAAGAAAATCCGCATATTCAGGTTGATTTAATGCCTGGTTATTTTAAGTTATAATTTATAAATCATTTTGTCGTTTGCCCGTATGTTTTTTCCTTTCCTTATCTCTCTCATCCTCCTTTCCAGTTGTGGAAAATCAATCTATGATTTCAATCTATCTTCTGGCCCTTCTCATAATAATACCGAACATTCAGCACCCCATGCTTCCGATGTTTTGGAAACTCCTGTTTTGCAACAATTCCCACTCAGTTTAGACAAAATGGTTAAATTGCCTGGTGGTTGTTTTTTAATGGGAGATTCAGCGGGTGGGTTACATGAAC
>JADFYW010000181.1 GCA_015232855.1 Fibrobacteria bacterium | reverse complement strand
AATCATGATAATCCAAACCACCCCCGTTAGCATTTGCTTGCTCTTTCTGTTCCAATGCCTGACGAGACTTGCTTAAGGGGAATAACTGCATATTCCATTGATATACGCGGTCGGCAGTCCTATGCTTTTTCAGAACATCCGCAACTTTTGAGCGGAAAGTCCTCATTTCACTCAAAAAAGCTTCATATCCTTCCTGATCTATTCCCATGGTAACCCAGGATAGTTTTCGTTCTTCAGCTGGAAAGATATCCAAAGATTCTTTGGCCCGGTCCAGCATGGAAACCACAAAACTATTGATGGCGGTGGAATTAGCATGGGTACCCGAATCAATGTATACCGTGGTTGGCCGATAAAATCCACTTTCGTCCAGAGCAATGAGATTAAGCTCCACTAGCAATTCTATGGAACTTTTGGCCTGGTATGCCCTGATAGAAGGTGTCACTAAAGTAGCAAGTTCTGTGTAATTATCTCTGATATCAAAAACACCCGTTAAAGAGCGAATTGCAGAATGATACCAACAGTCGTAATATTTATAGGATTTTGCACTCACTTTATACACACTGGACAGACGATATGATATAAGTTTCTCAAAGGCTTCTTTTTTCCTGGTATGATTTGTCATCTGGTTAAAAAGAACCATGTAAACAAAATACTCGGCTTCTTTTTTCTTTAGCCGACAGAATTTGGCAACAGAAGGCGCTACTTTTTTTGATAGATTCGTATGGCCCTTTAATATCGATGAAAGATGACCAGCAGACTTCATCCCTATTTCATCACAAATATCCTGAAGAGTAAGACGCTTAACCTTTTGCCTGCGATATTCGAAATGATCATTTAGAAATTTACGAAAATCAGTGTAATCATACACAGAAACAGCCATGAGTAGTTACCCAGCCTTTATAAGGTCAAAAAAGTCTACCATCTAACTTAATATAATAGCACAAAACCCCTCCTCGCGCAACATAAAACTTTGAAATTATTTGTTATCATATAATTTTAAAACCTATATAATACTTCATAACTTCATTTAATTTATAACTTTACATTTTCTATATATTCAAATTTAAAAATCGTTTTAGCATTCAAAAAAAAGTATACATAAATGTAAAATTCAGGGGGCAAGCCCCATTCTGGCTTGCCAGTATGCTCACCGCAAACAGCTTTGCAGGGCAAAAAACTCTATCCTCCGTCACCCTCCAACCGAACTCTTATTGAGCGCAATTTCCCTCAGGTTCCATACTTGCCCGCACAATACCCTGTCGATATACCGCCGTATGTGAACCTGCTGATGTACTGAACCGAACCTTCCAGATATATACACCCGACCCCACATAGTCTCCCTGCAGGTCTTTCTGATTCCAGATCAGCCAACTCTGAATACCCCGGGCGGTCCGCCGGTGATGGTTTTCCAATTCTCCGCATCGTCCAAAGTACTGCACCGATTGGTGTACAAATTTCCCAAGATGATCAAATATGGTAATCTCTGCTGTATAGCCGTCTGTTGAAAATATCTGCACCGTAGACAAACAGTTTTCAGGATATACTTCCAGCCCCGCTGTTTCACCTAATCCCGCGATACAATTCGCACCCTGAGGCACTACCGTCCCATTAGTCTGGAGTCCCACAGGACTCACCCAGATTCTTTCATAATTATAACTCCCATCCTGATCCTCTACTAATGCAACATCCCGTCCCGGGGTAATTGTTCCGTCTTCATTAACATGAAGGTTAGCAACTACTGATCGGGGATCATTAAGGTCTGAACCGATAACCGGTACAAAAATATTTGAATTATTTATGGGATTAGGGTTGTCGGCACCCATGATTATTTGCGGCAGGTCTTGTGGGCGGTTAGCTGCAGGAGAGGCATCCACATAAGGAGCATGGGGATTCAAAAAGAGTTCATCGTTAGCAAAAGGCTTGATGCTATTTATCCCGTTGTCCACAATAAAGGTCCAAACCAGGCTATCGGGGCCTTGTACCTTCGGCTGTGTTCCCGGAAGTGATATAAGCGGATAAGCATCAGCTTTAACCATATCAGGCGATACAAAAAGAAACAAGGAGTCCCAGGGAATCCCAGCACTATGTATGGGGCGTATTTTCTCCGACAAAGTAATGATGAGTGTATCAGGCTGTTTCTGTAAAAAGCCTTCCGAGTCTTTATAAAAGGTGTCATCAGAAGGATGTTTTTGTGCATGCACCACAATGGCTCCAATGCCATCTTCAATTGCCACTTCCCTACCCTGAAAAACGTTATCAGCAGGCAATATAAGTGTAGGCGGATTAGATTCATCCAGACGAGTCTTCCCGGCAGGAAACATTTGAAGACTGTTATCCAGCACACCGGGAAGAAGGATTGCTATGGTTGAGAATTCATTATAGACATAGTTTATATCACTGAGCAGGGGATCGAGGGTATTATATGATGCGGTATAACCCTGGAAACCTTCGCTGTTCCAGTCGATAGAGGTTACCATTGAAGGTAAATGAGTTATTACGCCCTGGAAGGAAATATATATTGAATCAGCCTGACCATCAGCGTTACCATCAACTATCCAGGCACGATTAACGGGTACATAGGCCGAAATAATTTCAATAGAAGCCGTTGCCGCTCCCTTACTGCCCGTTATCTCCATCCGGTTGCCAGAAGAGGAAAAATCAAGTTTTCCTTCAATAATATTATTCCTGAGATTGGGAGTTTCAGAAAAACCGATATTTACCACAGCTTCAAATATTCCACTATTTGAACCTGTCTCAAAAACCAGTAAATCAAGAGTATCCCCGGACTCACTTTTAAGTTTAACCTTCAGGGTATCCGGCAGATACAAATCGGGAGTTTTAGTCGTAAGCCGGACTCTTATCTGATTCCCATCCTCTTCAGAAAAACTACTCACCGGCCGCCCCAATACATCAAAAAATTCAACATGGGTTGTGGCGGGATCCATAATAGTTACCTGCGCACTTGCACCGGTACCGTATACCGGGTCTGAATAAACGCCTACTATGTTATCAATGTCCTGACAATGAAGAATATTATCGGTTAATGTGCCACTTACCGCCTCCTGTTTTTGAATGGTACCGCAGTATTGACCAACAGCAGCAGAAGTCTGGATGAGTTGCACATTCTCCAGTTTATCACCTGAAGAAGCGCATTCGATTTTATCCAGCAATAGGGTATCAATAATCGCACTCGAATACACCTGATCCTCAATACAAACCCTAACCTGAGTAGTCGTCCTGCCAGGAGTCAGACCCGTATTCAAATCTGAAAAGGTAAGTGTCTCTTCTGTATTTGCTTTTGCAATAATCAAACCCGCCCTGGCCGTATCACCATCTGGTATTTCCGAAGTTCCGGCTAAATGTGATGCGACTTTTACTGTTACTTTTCCTTTAAAATAATACTGCAATTTTCCATCACCAGAAACCGCCTGAGAATTATCATCCAGCACTACTGAAGCCCTCCAGACACCCATATCGCCCTGCTTATTAACTGTTGCAAGGTTTATAATTTCGGTATCACTGAATTTTCTGCCCTGTGCATCAGTATTCTCTATAGTAATTTTGGCCTGTTTAACAGTCAGAGAAGCTATGTAGTCATCAGAATAAGCAAGATAGACAAAACCGGTGGCCACGTCCCAGATATCACCGGCCATCAACACAGGAGGCACTGTCCAGTCTGCATTGGTAAAAGAAACTTGACCCGGAAGTTGCGTGGGCACCCCATAGCCAATAATATCGGATTTTTCAGTAAGAGTCAAGGGGTTCACATAAGTTACTTTTAACTCATCACCAATACGGATTTCAAAGTTACCATTTTGACTCTCAACCGGAGGTGAGGCTATTACTGGAACCGTTACTCCGTATTTTCCAGGAATTACTTCAACCAGTTTATATGTTTCGCTATCAGCCTTACTGCCGTTCCCCTCTCCTTTTTTATTAGTGAGTGTTACTACATATTCGTCTAAACGTGCAGGGTCAAAAACGGCATCCTCAACCACCACGTAGAGAGAAGATTCAATACCTGTGAGTGAAGTGGTTAATTCCTTACCGTTTGCATCGGCAAAATACACGTTAACTATCCGAGGAGCGGGTTTAACAGGGAAATCTTTGGCAGGATTATCCAGGTTGTTTTTAGGGTTATTCCAATTCGCGGTAACATTATCATAAAAGGAAGATTCCAAAATACCATTACCCGGAACAACTGCTAAGACTGCAAAAGTAACAGTATCTGTAAACACCAGAGCATTATTTTGAATCTGTGGATTACTGATGGTTATAGTCTCTGTGTCCTTTCCGTTTGCACTAACGATTTTCACCTGTATACTGGTTAAACCCGCATAGGGAATGGTGAGTTTTATAACAAAAGCATTATCTTCGTCTGTTAAATTACTGCTGCCACCCAGCGGCTCACCCGTAAGCTTAGTCAGTTGCATGGAAGATAAACCTTCCTGCTTTTCATACACCTCAGTAATAGTGTCACTGGCTTGCCACCCTTCTTTATCAGCATAAGCCTGAATAACAACATCTTCTGTTATTGTTATTGATTGTCCGTTATATTTTACAAAAGACTCAGTTCCGGTTCGGTACCAAATTTCGGCGTCAGGAACAATGTGCGTTAATTTCATCACCTGGATAAAATCAAACTGCGAACCAGGAGGGTCAGCAACCGGCGGAGCAATTTTAAACCCCTGGCGGGCAAAGGATGCCCACATTATCGCGTCATAGACTATTTGTTCAGCTGCTGCTGAATTTAACAGTGCATTAGGCTGAAAGGATAAAGCAACGCCTCTTCTTGTACCATCTCCAAAAGCGGCTATTACCGGCAGTTCCTGCGGTCCACCGATTACCCTATTGAGTGCAGGGTCCCAGCCGGACTGAAAACCCATAAACGAAAGTTGGTCCAGCCCCCCCGGTATAACATCATAACGATCCGCGTCACAGGAACAACGCCCATTGGATATATTATAGGCCTTAAACATCAAAACATCAGCACTGTTTTTAGCATTATTATTATCCATTAAATAACGCCGCGCGTTTGTTACAATACCATTACCTTGAGGTACATCCAGAGTAGTATCAATAGCAACCCAAAGGTCGCTAAGGTGCATAGCCCCGGCCATAGGGGCAGGACCGTTCTGCACATTGGTAAACCCGAACATATCAACACTTACCCTGGCAGCATCATCCCCGATAGAAACAAATCCTATTGCGCTGTCCACAGCAAGTTGAACAATTTCTGCAATATATGGCCCGTTAGCACCGGCTGAACCGCCATTAACATGAGCAATAACATGTGGTAAATTTGGCGCAAAAGCATTAATTACATCCTGCCTTTGCGTAGACCAGGATTCAGAAACTTTAACATGGGGAATACCCTTAATTGCTTCCTGGGTAAATATATTATTATAATACCCGCCCCTTCCAAGCCCTTGTGGACAATGCCAGGAATCATCTGCACGTTCGTTATACACAATCATCACCCGCACCGTGTCTTCATAGGCCTGTTCATACCGGTATTTGGCAGCTGACCAGACTGAAGTCGCACACAGCATTATTACAACCGCAAGTAACCCGGATATTTTTTTTACTTTGTTAAACATTTTTTATCTCCTCGTTATTTTTCTTAAAGCGGACTTTTAGTTCTCAGTTGTCAGTTATGAGTTGTCAGTAAATTAGAGGCTTCGCATTATAAATATTTCTTGAAAAACCAGTACATAACCCTTTAATTTTCCCGTATAATCATTTTTTTTTTTTTTTCTAATGAAAATTTATCACAATTTTCAATTCCCCTTTATAACCTGGTACGAAAATATTTTTGGTGGAGTATACAGTGCTGCCCACATAATAGCATCATATACTATCTGTTCAGACGCATCCTTGTTAATAAGCGCATTGGGCTGAAAAGACAGCAGTACAGCTCGCCGTTTTCCATCAGCAAATACAGCGATTACCGGAAGTTCTCTGGGACCGCCAATAACTTTATTCTGAGCCGGGTCCCAGCCGGATTGAAACCCCATAAACAAAAGTACGTCCAGGTAATCGGGCAACACATCATAACGGTCAGCGTCACAGGAACAGCGACCATTTGTTATGTTATATGGTTTCAACATCAGTACATCCGCACTGTTTTTTACATTATTTGCATCCATTAAATACCGCCGTGCATAAGTGACAATACCATGACCTTGTTCTACATCCTGAGTGGTATCCAGGGTAATCCAAAGGTCACTCAAATGCATGGCACCCCCCATATCCCAGCCCCTGGGGACAATGCCAGGAGTCATTTACATTCTCATTGTAGACAATCAACACCCGTACTGTATCTTCACCAGCTTTCGGGTATCGGTATTTTGCTTTTGCCCAGACACTATTCAGTAAAAGTATTATACCTAACAGGAACACTACTCTTGTATTAATTGAGTTACTTTGTTTTTTACGCATAATTACTTTTTAATATTTCTCTGGTTTCTGTTCAAAATTGATGTTAGATTTTTTTTGTAATCAACCTGCAACTGTCATTGCCTAGTTTGTAGACTGTGCCATAAGTAGAAAAATTCTCCTCATGTATGTCATTGCCCGGCTTGACCGGGCAATCCATCCTGAACCAACAATTGGATGGATTACCCCAGTCAAGCCGTGTAATGACACGTTCTTTGCATATTCAAAAACAAGACCATCCTTAACAGGATCTAATTCCTTTTTTTACTGGTTTTAAAACTAAAATTATTACCTAATAACCTTCCGGTTAGTATATCCGTTTCCATTAAACACACGCACTACATATATTCCGGGTTGCAGCGGCACTACATTCTTCTGAATAACATGGTCTATCCCATTATCACTATTTTTTATTTCTGACCCATAAACAGAAACATGCACCTTACCCTGAACATCCAAAATTTCAATTTTATTATAGTTACCCGGATTAATGAATACACTGGCTGTTGACATTATACTCTTTACCTTGATATTAAACGAATCCAGCACCGAGGCCCCATAGGTATCAGAAGACTTAATGACTACGCTATAATTACTGTCAGCCTGATAACCTACCTTGGAATTAGTTACCAGCGAATCACCTGATATATTGAAAAGGCTATCACTATCTCCATTGCTGACCAGGGAATAATTGAAGATTGTATCTCCGCTATCCGAATCCACAGTGGTTAACTTTCCAATCACCGTTCCAATAGGAGCATCAGTTTCAACAAGGGAGTCAGACAAATATACCGCACTCGGTTCACTATTCACAATTTTATTGGTGTCTTCAAAAACTTTTAACTCTGCTATACTTATTTGCCCGGCAAAATTAATCCGTTGGAGCCGAACATAGCGGTAGCTTTTGCTATCACTCACTGTTTCTCTCCAATCTGTACCAAAACCAGGGGCTGCACCGGTCTTTTTTCCGAGCACCGTATATTCTGTAAAATCATCGCTGTTTGATGCCTGAATTTCAAAATTAGTACGGGAAGCTGGCAGATCAATATCTCTTCTACTAACAACACAAATGCCACTAATTCTATACATCTTTCCTAAATCTACCTGAAAATACGGGCTGTATTCAACATCATTCGAAACCCAATTGGTGAATTTTGAACCATCATTACCTTTCTCTGATCCATATTCTGCACTATACACAGAAGACACAGAGCTTATCTTTCCCTTCGCTATATTTTCGGGCTCCACAATCGTTTCAAATACACGCAATTCAGCAATTTCCCAATCACGGGCTAAATTTGTCCTTTTAGCCCTTACATAGCGATAGTTTTCTGTTAATTCCAGTTCAATAAACCAGGTTCCATATGCTGCATAACCCGGATATCCAACAGATGCCACAGCCTTGGAAGTTGAAAAGTCTTCAGTATTTGAAACATATACGGCAAAATTCACTCGAGCTCTCAAATTATCCCAATCCTGGGCAGCAACCATCTCTATTTTACCAATGTTATATTCTTTCCCCAAATCTACCTGATACCAGGGCTCCGCCTCCATATTCGAATTTACCGCCCAGGTCATAGAGACCCACTTTGTATTAATATCACCATCGTTTGCCTTATTTCCGGCATATGATTCGTTAAGGATGGAAGAATATGTGAAAGGCTTATTTTCTGCAAGGTTGATAGTGGTATCTGCTGCCAAGGTCGTATTTGACAATACAAACATCATG
>JADFYW010000180.1 GCA_015232855.1 Fibrobacteria bacterium | reverse complement strand
CATGATGAGTTTAATAGATCTGCATAATCTTTATTTGAGGTTAATTCTGATCAGCTATAAGCATTTTGTAAATTTTTAACAAATATTGAAACATTATCACTATTAGGTAATGTTGCTCAACTCCAAACTATTAGTTTTTCTTTTATGCTAGTTGAATCTGTCATAGGGGCAAAACTAAAACCTCATGTCATTGTAAGTCAGTTTCATTTGTACGATCATGGTAAATTTGTTTTTCAATTATAAAATTTATTTATTTGTAAACAAAAACCCCGTTTTCAATCATTTTTATCAAAAAACCCCTATTTCACCCAGGAACAGGAGTGTTGAATTTAAAATTGATTGACTTTATTGATAAAATAGATGCCTAAGATGAGGAAATGAAAGCAGTAATATCAATGCAGGTAGATCATAAAAATGTCATCTGAATCTAAAAACTTATAACATTATAAATGCAAAAAGTAATACAATCGAAGAAGGAAACTTGGGAAATTACTAATTAATTCAATAAAGGATTCCATAATGCAGTCTAGTGATTATCAAGAAATTTTGAAAGAGTTAGAAGTGGGATTTGATCCTGACAACATTTATTTTCAGACAATTACCTCTATATTACAAGCTGCTGAGTTGATTAAACTTCCTCGAAACTTGAAAATCATTTTAGCTCAACCTCAAAATGAAATAATGGTTCATTTCCCCGTTTTGATGGATGACGGTTCTTATAAACTTTTCAAAGGATACCGGGTTCAACATAATAACGTACTGGGGCCTTTTAAGGGTGGGATCCGATTTCATTCTCAAATAGGACTTGACCATATAAAGGCACTATCTGCTATTATGACTATAAAAAACGCATTGATACAGTTACCGTTTGGAGGAGCAAAGGGAGGATTGAAAATTGATCCCCGCAGCGTGTCTCATTCAGAGTTAATGCGCTTAACTCGTAGATTTACGAGTGCATTACAATCCCATATTGGACCCAGTTATGATATACCAGCACCAGATATGGGGACCAATGCTCAGATAATGGCATGGATGGCTGATACTTATACTGTTTTGGGACCTCAAAACCTCAGGCTTGAAGGAAAGGGGGTTGTTACCGGAAAACCTCTTGAGTTTGGCGGTTCGCATGGAAGAGAAAAAGCAACTGGACAGGGAGTTGTATTCATTATGGAAGAAATACTTCCAGAAATGGGCCTTTCCTTATCAAATATCAGTTACAGTCTTATTGGGTATGGGAATGTAGGATCATGGACAGCCAGATTATTATCACGTCATGGCTCCATTCTCAAAACCGTAATGGACCATACCGGTGCAATAATTAATAAAAAAGGATTGGACACCGAACTATTGGCAAAGTATGTGGAAAAAACTGGCGGTTTGGCAGGGTTTTCTGGGGGAAAATCAATCACTGAAGATGAATTTTATTCAACTCAAGTAGATTGTTTCATCCCAGCTGCAATGGAACAAATGATTGATCAAAAACGCGCCGCCCAAATTCAATGTAAAGTAGTTGTTGAGGCAGCCAATGCTCCGGTTACTCCAGCTGGGGAAAGGGTTTTAGTAAAAAAAGGAATTTCCATTCTTCCCGCAATTCTATGTAATGCAGGAGGAGTTACGGTAAGTTATTTTGAGTGGAAACAGAATCGACAGGCAGAAGTATGGGAACCCGACTTTGTAGATCAACAACTGCAAAAAATGATGTCAGCTGCAGCACAAAGAGTAAAGAAAACTGCTGCTAAATTAAAGTGCGATATGAAATCTGCAGCTTATGCAACAGCCCTTGAATATTTAGGTAAGGTATATAACTATAGGGGGATATTTCCCTAGTCTCGATCTTCTCCATTGTAAAAACAAGAACAATGATTACTTCTCTCCATACAAAACAGCTCTCTGTTTAATTGAGTCAGCATTTAAAACAATTCTTTGACAGCCTGGGGAATTAATTGAATCAATAACCCGGACAGTATCGGCCCATAGTTTTGCCTCAGGTAGTAAGTCACCTAGTTCGTTTGAACAATTCAAAAGAAGTTGTTCATTGATTGAATTTTCTTTCTTTCCAACCTGGAAAGCAATATAAAGCATATCCAATTCTACTATATCACCAAAAAAATGTGTCCCAAGTGACAGATCCGTTACCAGCCCTTCATGCATAACATCTATCTCACAAATTGCTGTAACTGAGTTTATTTCCGCAAAGGATACGGGCACACCTAATGAGGCTGTAGTGGTCCCCCATCTTCCAGGACCAATCAGCATAATAGATTTCGGATTATCCTTATCATGAGAATGAACTAATTTCCCAATTATTCTGGCTATAGTATATCTGTCTTTTTCTGGAAGTTTTGAATATTGAGAGGGAACTACATAAATCAATCTATTAATGGGTGTTATTCTACTCTGTCCAATTACCCCGCTATGTGTATCTAAAATCAAGTCTTTCTTGTTGACTTTTGGGATTTTGCCGACTTCTTTGTAAGAAGTTCTCAACTGAATAGGACGACATTGAAGAAGATTAATTTTATATGTTGTTTCATCAATAAAGTTAACGCTAAACTCAATGTCTACCTCACTTTTGTAGGCCTTCTTAAGAGTTTTTAATATTTCACCCATGTCACTCAAAAATGAAGTGTCTGAAAAAAGTTTATTAAAGGTTATTACATCGGTATAAATAGTTTTTCGCCCCTGGTTTTTTAATCGTCGTTCAAGTTCCAAATCTTTAGAAGCAAACATATCAATTGGTAAACACGGACTTTGTTTTAAAAGTTTCGCAAAATCTTTTGAACAGAATTGATTAGATTCCAAATCAAGGACATCAACCGATTTTTGAGCATAACGCCGCACTTCCTCAAAATTTGCTTCTGGGCGTTTATCCGGCGCATTAATAGAAACCAAACGGGCATAATCATCATCATGACGATCGACGGCCCTGGTTCCAAGACCAAAAACGATTCGCAACATTCCGGAACTGGGATCTATATTTTCATCCCAGACATAAGGGTTAGATGAAAGACCTACCCCTGCTAACTGGGGATAGAAATAGTTTCCGTATGGTGCACCCGAAACCCGTTGAACAAGCAGTGCCATTTGCTCATCACCATCAAGAAGTCCTCTTTGAGCACGGTAATTAAGTGCCCTCTCACTCATTGCACTAGCAAAGACTACTCTTACTGCATCTAAAAATTCTTCAAGACGTTGGTTAATAGGGCCTTGATTTGTGCAAAATACACTTTCATACTTGCCAGAAAAAGCATTGCCAAAGGCATCTTCCATAAGGCTGCTCGAACGAACAATTATAGGTGATTGTCCATAATATTCTAGCATATCAGTAAAACGGCTTACGATATAATCAGGAAATACACCTTTAAGAATCCGTTGCCGGGCTTCTCTGACGTTTTCCAGAAAAGTTTTTTGGCTCTTCTGTTTTTGTCTTATCCACCAGCATCCGTTTTGGACTATAAAAGTGTAAAAAACATCTGACCCAATAAAGAAAGAGTCGTGCTTTTCAAACAAATTATACCATCGCTTATCCGTTTTTTTAAGTATGGCCCTGGAAAGAAATAATCCAACAGTTTTCCCTCCAACCATGCCACAACCGATCATCCGTTTCCATATATAAATGATTTCTTTAAGTTCTAGATATTTATCAGCCAGACGAAGCATTTCCTTATCCTTCGAAATAACCAGGCGTATTAAACGCTTCAATTCTTCATCTAATACATCTTTAGAAATATTACCTTTCTGAAAATTATCAAGTATCTCTTCTGCATGTATAAATCTTCTATCCCAGGTTCCGATAGACCGATAACTTGCAGACTGTAACCCTGGCCATGGAGCAAAGGACAATGCTTCTGTGATTGCGGGACTTTGAGTGACCGGTTTAAGTTCATCACCTTCAAAGGCATGCAGATTGAACATTGTTCGGGAATAACGTTTAGAAACTTTTACGGGATGAACATAAATCTTATTTTCGTGATTATAAATATTTAAAAGAATCTGGGTTGTTTGTGAAATGGGCAGGGCAGCGTGATAAGAGTGAACATTGCGAAATACAATAAAATATGCAATCGCCTCTATGTCATATAACAAGGGGCACGTAAGAGAAAAAAAGTTACCAACCATCCTATCACTATAAAAGCCCTCTGAAAGTTCAGATAAAGAGTCAAAAATATAATATCCTCCATATCCTGTTTTTTCAATTACTCTATGTATTTCAGTAATAAATGCCTCAAAGCCTTTTTCAGGATAAAGTTGGTGAATTTGTATGTTAACGCCTTCATTAAGAAGCTGTTTGTGTTTGGCAAAACGGAAGTATATTAGTTCTTTGCCACTGTCTATTGCATTGGAACAAAAAGGTTGAACAAAAGGTAAAAAATCTTTTATGGCATCTACTTGCCAAACAATATTATCACCAGGTCTAATACCTTGTAGAATATTGTCTAGTGATAATAATCCGGTGCTAGGTTGCATGGGGTTCCTTTATTTGGTACTAAATCAATATAACATTTGTAATGGGTAATAATTAATTCTTGTTCAAAACTTAACTATTTACCGGCAAGCAACTGTGCGGTTTCTACCATGCGAATAAATTCTGCCCTATAGCCCTTTTCATCAGGCCCTTTTGCGCCTTTGGCCATTGCAAGCACCTGATCATAATCACTCTCGCCCTTGTATTTAGAGTCTCGGAGTAACATGCCAAATGAAGCCACTGCTGCAGAGAAACGATAATTACCGGAGCTTTTTTTTGAAGTAGGATGCTTATCATTCAGAACTTTTACAATGAGCCTGCTCACGGAATCAGTAGGCATCTTGTAACGAAATTTTATGGTAAACAGATCATTGCTTTTTTGAGCGTTTGGTGTTCCCGGTTTTTGGTATTTAAGCGAATCTATGCCTGGAATGGTTATGGACACCCCTTTGGGAACAACTTCATATAATGCCGTAACCGTATGACCGGATCCCAGTTCACCGGCATCTTTGGTGTCATCGTTAAAGTCTTGTGCTGCGAGAGTTCTGTTTTCATATCCTATGAGCCGATAGGCATTTACTTTTGCAGGGTTAAACTCCACCTGAATTTTGACATCCTTTGCTATGGTCACCAATGTGCCCCCCAGTTCATTACCCAACACTTTTTTAGCCTCCCTGATGTTATCAATGTAGGCGTAATTCCCATTTCCTTTATCAGCTAGTTTTTCCATTTGTGAATCTTTATAGTTTCCGGTACCAAAACCAAGTACCGTGAGATAAATACCAGATTTTCGTTTTTCCTCAATCAGCCGCACCAAAGCGGATTCGCTGGAAACACCCACATTAAAATCACCGTCTGTCGCCAGTATCACCCGGTTATTCCCTTGTTTTAGATAATTGTCCATGGCAACTTTATAAGCCAGTGTGATACCTGCACCGCCTGCTGTTGAACCTCCTGCATTAAGCCTGTTGAGGGCATCAAGTATCTTTTGTTTGTATAACCCTGATGTAGGAGGTAAAATCAATCCTGCAGCCCCTGCGTAGACCACAATAGCCACCTTATCCTGCTTCCGTAACTGAGACACCAGTAATCCCAGCGACTTCTTCAATAACTCCAGTTTATTATGATACTCCATGGAACCCGATACATCCAGTAAAAACACAAGATTTCCGGGAGGATAATTCTCCTGTTTGATAATCTTCCCCTGCAGACCAATATGGACCAGCTTATGTTTCTGATTCCATGGACATTCGGAGGCCTCTGTAATAATGGAAAAGGGGTGTTTATCTTTAGGCTGCGGATAGTCATACGCAAAATAATTTATCATTTCCTCTATGCGGACAGCATCTTTTGGAGGGAGTTGCTGGTCATTGAGAAACCTGCGGGTATTGGCGTAGGATGCAGCGTCAACATCAATAGAAAAAGTTGAAAGCGGATCTGTCCTGGCTCCCTTAAAAGGGGTTTCATAGATCCGATCATACTGTTCCGTATTAAACTCTGCCCCTTTCCTGATTTGACTGTTCGAACCATCCATCAAGCAAAATAATTTACTTCCTTTTCCAGATCCAAAACCATCGTTCCATCCTGCTTTTACTTTTCCTTTTCTTCCGGAAAGACGGGTTTTCCCGCTGTTTACAAGGCCCGAGATGTTATTCAGGGACTTTTCAATTTTTTTAAACTCTCTTTTCATGTCGGCATAACTATTAAAAGAGGAGCTACGACTTTTTGAGCTGAGCTTTTTAAGAACACCTCTGCCCGAAGAACGTGCGGAAGTCCCCCGCCCTCTTTTTATCCTCTGAGGGCTCGCCACTTGCTGAGATCTTTCCGGTAAATTCAGTTCTAATTTATGAACGCTTAATGATTTTAAGTTGCAGCTTACCTGAAACGGCCATTTGGCATTAAACAGTAAAAGTTGCGGATTTGTAACAGAACACAGAGTCATAACAAAGCCAAAGCCCGCACAACTGATAAATGCCAATACGAAAACTTTTAATAAGCGTTTATCATTATCCATATCTGTGATTTCACGATATTTATTATCTACAGGTTTTTTATGTTTACCACCTTTAAACCAATAGCCAACTGTTCTTAAAAAGGATTGATTTTTTTTGGACATAATAACCTCATAGGCTAAAAGTGATATAACCGAATTGTTTGTTTAGAGACACAACACGCACTGTTCTGATAAATAGCTCATCAGAAAAAAGGATGACCGGGGTTGCCTGTGACAACCACTCTTAATAGTGAACAGGGTTAACTTACTGTTTCTTACTACAATATATATTCATTCAACTGCTAGTCTTTTAAGTACAGTACTTAAAAAGCATTTCAATGACAAGCGCCAACAAAAACATTTTTTTTGTTGCCTCTCCCGATGTTTTATATATTTACAACGTAATCTATGGACTCTTCAAATATTATTTGCTTTCAGAAATTATGGAATGAGATGATACTTGTAGCCATGATAAATTAGACAAAATGAGGATGAACATGAAAAAAGCCGCTTTACTTGTAGTTGTATTATTGTCAGTCTTGTTTTCAGCGCCGGTATTCAGCTTGACCACCCACGCAATCATTCTGGTAATTGACGGTGCCCGGTATACTGAAACTCTGGGAGACAGTACTCATGCCCATGTCCCTAAAATTGCAGCCCTTGCAGAACAGGGAACCTTGCTTGCAAATTTCAGAACAGCTGCAAAGGGATCCATTGCAGAAGACTGGTCTGGAACAAATCCCGGACATGCCAGGCTTACTACCGGAACCTACCAGAATATTAAAAATGACGGAACAGAATATCCAAGTCAGCCGGGTGTATTCCAGCAATACCGGAAACAGAATTCCGGTCCCCAGGAATCGGGCTGGGTTATCTGCTCCAAAGACAAACTGAAAATTCTCGCCAACTCTTCGGCTCCAGACTGGAAAGATCAATACCAGCCCGCTATGAACTGTGGCGGAAACGGTGATGGTTCTGGAGGGTATCGCGCAGACCACCTTACCCATGAAATAGTTAAAGCAAAACTTCTCGCCGATAGGCCAGCACTCATGGTTATCAATTACATGGAACCAGATGACGAAGGACATAAGAATGACTGGAATAAATATTTGGCAGCCATCAGTGCCTCCGACAACTATGCTCATGATCTGTGGAACACTATCCAAAGCGACAGTCTATTGAGAGACTCCACCGTTTTATTCATTGTAAATGATCATGGACGGCATACAAACGATTTTACAACTCATGGCGACAACTGCGAGGGGTGCTGCAAAATCATGGGCGTCATACTTGGTCCGGACATTAAAAAGGGACATATCGACTCCACCCTGTGGGAGCAAATTGATGTGGTTCCCACCATCGCACAGTTACTTGGGTTCGCGGTTCCTACCGCTACCGGACAAGTAATGACATCAATCATTCAGGAAACCACAGCCATCAAGAACAATAATGTCATAAGAATGGTACCGGTGCAAAACCGATATTTTCTGATGTTTGATGAAGGAACTATTAAGGTACTCAACCAGAGCCATGGTAACGGTGTGAGCAACATAATGAATGTGCTGGGGATTCGTACAGGAAACGTTCCATCCAAATCTTCAAGGTAGACTTACACCCGCAAGTGCAGGTTAATCTCCCCTTCGACCCAAACAACCTTTCCAAAAATGTAGAACAATTTGCTTTCCTTACCTTCCATTCGGCCTGGAATAATGATAAAAAAAGGCTTCTGGGAATTTAATTCTGGAGGGAGTTAGCCTTGGGAAAAGCCATACAGAAACAATTATTTTACAATATTTCCATAAATTAAAACAAAATAGACCA
>JADFYW010000017.1 GCA_015232855.1 Fibrobacteria bacterium | reverse complement strand
ACAGACCAAAAATGATAAGGTGCATGTTAATCCTTGGCCTTCTTCTGCATCTTTCCTGTAAAAAAAAACAAGAACAGCCCCCCTATCAGGAACCTGCGCTCAGCTCCAAGGAATTTGCGGTGATTCAAAACCCCAATTTCAACGGATGTGGAAAACTAACTTATACTGGGGCCAAAGATGCCATCAAAAAATATAAGCCTCGAAATGTAGAGGTAACAGTCAAATTAGCGCCACCCCCTACCGCCGATAGCACATTGTCCCCGCGTAGCGCACAAATAAACACGGTCCTTCAGCAACTAAAAGACAAAGTGGACGGTATTCTACTTGACCCGGTGGACGAAATAGCTTTGATACGTCCAGTAAAACAAGCCAGTAGTCAAGACATCCCGGTTGTTATTTTCAATTCCAATCTTGCAGACAGCAGCTATCCATTCAGGTATTTTGAAAACGACTCCCTCACCGGTGCAATTGCAGCTACTTTTACTGCAGACATTATTGACCGCTCCGGTAACATGCTCCTAATAAGATATATGGAGGACAATCCCCGGACCAAAACAATAGAAGATGTTTTTTTTACAACTCTCACGAGGGATTTTCCAGGAATTAGACTTCTTAACAACAATGGTGGCGAACAATATGCGGGCCCGTCCGCCGAGACCGCTTACCACATTGCTGAAAATTTATTAATTCTGTATCCCCAGGTGACCGTAGTTTTCTGTTCCCATGAATCACTGACAAAAGGGATCCTTAATGCTGTTCGAGATATTAATAAATCCCACGAAATTAAAATAGTAGGACCAGGTACCGGAACAAAACTCCTATCCGCCCTTGAAGAAAGTGAATTAGGTGGCATCATTCTACCCAACTGTTATGATATGGGATATGAGGCCATGAAGCACCTGCTATCCTCCACCACTCCAGAATTCCGGCAAACGTCAATTGCTGCTAAAATGCTCGTCCCTGATGACCTGCAAAATCCGGATATTCAAAAAATGAAATTAGCTGAATAACCCCCAGGGCCGTCTATCTTTTAATACAGGAAAACGCACTCTGCAATGTTCGGCCGAGCCGATATTAATGTCATAATGATAAACCCCTTCATTTTTGTTTGCGATAAGCCGTCGCTCACCCCGGGGATCTATTAGTTGAGAACCCCCGGCATAAACCAGTGAGCCTGACCAGCCTGTCCGATTCACCCCAATAACCCAGGCCTGATTTTCTATGGCCCGCGCCTGTAAGAGAGTGTTCCAGTGCGCCTGCCTACTCGCCGGCCAGTTGGCCTGAACACAGATAATCTCTGCGCCTTTTGTTGAACCCGACCTGAAGAATTCTGGAAAACGAAGATCATAACAAATAGCAGTTTGAAGTAATGTTTTATGCGCTTTCATTTCAAAGACACTGATTTTACTACCTGAAGAAAAATACTTGTGTTCACCCCCAATACTGAAGGGGTGTATTTTTTTATACTTCCCAATCAGAATTCCATCCGGATTAAAAAAAAGACTTAAATTTTCAAATTTTCCGCGCCTAAAACCAAGAGAACTACCTAAAAGAAAACATTGATATTTCTTACTCAGATAAGAAAGAAAAACGGTATCCTCTTTTAGTATTCCCTGTAGCTTCTTCTGTCCTAAATCTTTTTTCGCAGTAAGAAAACCAGTGCTAAAAAGTTCGGGTAGCACTATTAAATCGCCATCCTTTATGCGCTTCCTTTTGAGTAATTCCTCCACATTATTGCGATTTTTATGGGGCTGTCCCCAAATTACAGCGCTTTGTACTAAAAAAACCCTCATCTGCTCTTTCATAAATCTGAATTTAGAACTTTAACTATCTTCCTATAATGTATTTTTAGCTTATGTATTATAAAAGCCTGATTATCTCTTATTTCATTGCTTTTTATTTTATTTCACCGCCAGAAGCCTCGCAAGCATTCACGTCAAAGGCAAAATTGGATATTCCTCTTGTGTCCACTGCTTTTATTGGCTGCATTTATTCACAAATCCAGTTTAATCAACTTTCACCCACTCATCTTACTCAATTGGAAAAAGAGAATTTGCCTCTTCACGAGCGGTGGATTACTGAATTATATTCAGAAAATGCCGATTTAGCCAGCGATATCTTTACTCTCGGCTTGCTCACCCCATTTTTTTTTAGTTGGCAAGAAAGTCGTGTTCAAAAGCGAAGTAGTGTTCTGATTACGGACTTACTTATGTTTTCAGAGGCATTAGCCCTCTCTTCTGCTCTAAATCTTTTTGTCCGGTCTGTGGGAGACAATCCACGGCCGCTTGTTTATAATGAAAAAGTTCCCGAAAAATCCAGAAAGGCAGCAGAAGCATCCAGTTCTTTTTATTCAGGACATGTCTCAGGGGCTTTTTTAACTGCTGTCTATACCAGTTATGTATTCCAAAAAAGAAATCCGGGGTCTAAGTGGAGCAGGTGGGTCTGGTCGACCTCCCTTCTTATGAGCACCACTGTTGCAGCTCTCAGGGTTGCCGCAGGCAAGCATTTTTTGGCAGATATAGCCGCAGGAGCCCTCTCAGGCTCTGCATTTGGCTTTTTTATACCTTGGATCCACCTCCATAACCCGGCATCATCCCGTATAAGTTTAGCTGCGACACCCCGAAATACAACTTTTTCTATCAGTTTTTAACTCAAAATTGATTTTTTCACATGACTAAATTACTTTTGCGGTGCTTGAATTAAGCCAAAAACTTAATCAAGACTAAAATTAAATTGGAGAAAGAAGGTAAATAAATGGCCAGACCAAAAGTAAAAATTGCAAGAGCATTAGGTATTCCGCTTACCTCAAAAGCAGCTCGTATTATGGAGCGCCGTCCCTCTCTCCCCGGTCAACACGGACAAGGCCGTAAAAGAAGCCCCTCTGTTTTTAAAACACAATTAATAGAAAAGCAACGTCTAAAAGCTATCTACAATGTTTCAGAAAAACAGTTACATAAATATTACGAAAAAGCCAATCGTTCTGAAGACAACTCCGGGGATGTATTGCTTGGATTGCTTGAAACAAGAGTAGACTCAGCCATATATCGCATGGGATTTGCAAGTACCATCTATGCCGCAAGGCAATTTGTAAGTCATGGGCACTTTGAAATAAACGGCAAACAAACCAGAACCCCAAGTCAACAACTTAAACCTGGTGTTATGGTATCGGTAAAAGAAAAATCTAAAACTCATCCGCAGATAATTGAAGCACTTACTCATTCACAAAACATCCAAGTGCCTGAGTATCTTGAAATCAATAAAGTACAAATGAGCGGCAAGCTTATATCGTTTCCTCTGCGCGGTCAAATCCCTGTAGAACTGAATGAGCAGCTGGTAATAGAGCTTTATTCTAAATAAACAATCTTTTCAGATGTAAAAAACGGACAGCTTTGCTGTTCGTTTTTTTGTTTATTTGATTATTCATTCAACCATATTTTTTTAACCAGCAATCCGCCATCTTCTTCATGTATAAACCCTATTGCCTGATGTTGGTAATCGATGGAAAATTCACGGGAAGAATCTCTTACACCATGTTTGAGAGCTTTGTCTGGTGATAAACATAATTTAGCCATGTTGCAATGACTCGCATCCTCCGTTTTTTTCAGATACACTTTTATCAATGCACTATCACTTAAAGAAAGACTGTCATCATCTGATACAAAAGAGAGAAATTGATTTCCTATTTTTATTTTTAAGGAAAAATGAGTCCCAGGAAAATCTGCTTGCAACCAACTTTGTACAGCCCAGTCTGTCCCCACTCGTAACATACGATCCCGAAAAGAATGATAATCTATAACTTCTGCACGCTCACACAATAAAGCCCATTCCTTTTCACCTAAAAAAAACAACTGACTACTATCGTCTACCTCTCTACAGTATTCTTTTACGTGGTGAGCTTCCACTTCTCCAAGGAGGTAAATATTTTTTTTATTATATCTAATATGACTTGTTTCTAATATGGATGGAGAAGGTAAAGGATTTATGAAAATGCGATCACCATTTTCTGTTTCATTTTTATAATTATTATCGTTTGGAAACACTATCAATGCCGAAAGAATACTGTCTTGCTTAAAAACCCAGCCAAGTAACCCATGTTCTTTTACAATTTTTATCTCTTTTGGCCTGAATTTGCCATAATAGGTTAAAACCCCCACAATTATTAAAAACAGCAGACCACGGAATACCGATCTTTTCATCACTGACTTCTCACCAGAAAGTATTTTCTGATGTTTTTCAAAAGGAGTATGATAATTATTATTTTTCACTATTGTCTGGTTCCAGCAATCATTTATCTTTACCCATTAAGATAAAATAATGAGTTTATGATTTTTTAGATAATTTTTAATAAGATATGCACTATTATTCTAATAACACTTTTCCTTCATAAAAAAGAATCTTTTATGCAACAAATACTCCCTAAAACCAATTATACCGGAAATATTTTTTTAAATAGCTTATTGCGTTTTTGCGCATTGTTTGCTGGATTATTCTTGTTTTCTTGTGCCTACAACCACCGCCAGGCAGCAAGTCCAACGCCCTCACCTCAACCCGCTTCCATAATTACCAAATCATCTCCAACGGTAACACAAACTTTTCCCAAACCAAAGCCCCATATCATCGAGCGCCAGGAACCCACCAAATCTAATCCTTTACCCCTTCCCAAAAAACAATTTTCCGAAGCCACGGCCTTGGATTCAGCTCTTGACAGGCACCCCATAGTAATAGATGCTTCGTTTTATCAAAGAGATCCAAATACAGAAAAACAATCAGCTCCAAACCTAAATACAAACCTAAAAACCAAGGAACAATCATCTTATCAAATACAGTTGCTTACTGTTGCCGATTTTGAGACAGCCCAAAACAAACGGTACAGTCTTTCACGGATGCTTGGTTCTCACATTAGAATTTTATTTGATGCGCCATTTTATAAACTTCGCTATGGAAAATTTACATCAAAAAAAGAAGCCCAGGAAAAGCTCATCGATATTAGAGAAATGGGCATTCAGGGCTTTTTAGTAAAAGAATAAATCTAAGCCCATTCCCCGCGGAATACTTCCACTGCAGGACCGGTCATGATAACATCTCCTCCATCTTCATAAGAAAGGCTCAGTTCGCCTCCTAAAAGGCGTATTTTAATGTCCTTTTCAGTTTTTCCGGTAAGACGGGAGACCACCGCAACAGCTGAAGCACCTGTTCCGCAGGCCCAGGTTTCTCCTGCACCACGCTCCCAAGTACGCTGTATAAGGTTTTTTTCAGATACTATTTCCACAAATTCAACATTGACCCTGGCAGGAAAAACAGGATGATGTTCAATGAGCGGACCGATTTCAGAAATCGGAAAATGTTCAACATCGTCCACATAGATAACACAATGCGGATTTCCCATGCTTACAGCATGAAAAGTGAAAGACCGGCCGGCTACATCAAGGTGTTGTTCAAATACTTTAGGTAAATCAATAGTGGTAGGTATAGCTAAGCCATTAAATATTGGTGCTCCCATATTTACGGTAATAAGTTCTGCTAAACCATCAGAACCTGTTATAATTTCAGTGTTCAAAATACCTCTGCCGGTCATGAGTCGGAGATTTTTTTTACCCTTTGCATAATTATCATGCACGAATTTAGCCACACAACGGAGCCCATTACCACACATCTCTGACATACTCCCATCAGCATTGTACATTACCATTTCAGCATCCGCCTCTGCATGCGGAAAAATCAGTATAAGTCCGTCACTTCCTACCCCAAAATGGCGATGTGAAATGGACACCGCCAATTCAGAAGGATTGACGACCGTTTCCGTAAAACAGTCCACATAAACATAATCGTTTCCGGTACCGTGCATTTTAATAAAATTCATTACCACCCCGAAATAGTATTATCCAGTATAATACTGACCAAGTTCTCGATAGCTGCCTGTTGTCCTTGCATTTCTGTTTCACCTTTTTCTACAGAATAGACACCAAAACCAGGCAGATTTTCCTCTTCAAATAAAACTTTATCTTTTTTAAGATCCACAAACTGCACATGTGCCACCAAGTCGATACGATAGTCAATAACATCACTTCCACTGGTATTATAAACCTCATGGGTATATTTTTTGAGTGTAGTAATAAGCTTACAATGCCCACCGTCATTCACCGGGCGCAGGTTACTTTTTAACTGAAAACCATTGATAATTGCCTGAGTCAGTTTTTCTGCCAAAATAGGGTCCAGGGTTTGATTTACAACCGGGTCAACCCTAATAGTCTTTAAATGAGACGGGAGTGTGGTTCCGGTAAAAGTATAGCAAGAGCAAAGCACGAAAAGCCCAACTAAAATACCCACGCTCATCCTGTAATATCTCATTATGTTGTCTGTCCTGTCAAAAATATTTTTCACATGAGAAAAATAATTCATTCTGCTTTACCATACAATTATTAATAATTTTACCGCGTCATCTCATCCACCTGCTTCTGGAAACGTTTCATCTGCTGGTCCAGAGCCTGGATTTTTCGTTTGTATTCTTCGATCTGGTCTTTAACATAAATAACCTTATTTTGTTCACTTCTCAGCTTACGTGTAAGCCGTTGGGTCCTTTTCTGGTAGGCGAGCATGTCTTGATTATACTTCTCCCGCTCAACATACATCTGTTCCAATTCTTCTATGGGTCGCTTTTGTATTTCCACCTTCGGTTCTTCTTTTAGTTCTGGCTGCTTGCTAAAAGTTTCTCCTGAAGCTACTGCAACATTCGTGGTATCCTCTTCCAACGACAATCGAAACAGCACGGCTTTGTGCTTTGACCCGCTTTTTGCCAGCAAAGCTAGTTGATTCTCGCCTTGTTTCAGAAGTTGTGCAACGTTAACACTGGTTATATGAGTAAAATCTCCTGGTCCGTTTTCATCTCTGGCAACCGTATCACCATTTATAAACAGAATAAAATCATCTTCCGCTGTTATATCAACATACGCCAGTTTTAATTTACCCCTTATGGATATGGTTCTCCTGAGATACACCGAATCAGCTGACAGCTCGCTCCACATGGGATCTGGCGTTTTTCCCGCCAAGACTACCGGCGAAGAGAACATAGCAGGTACCGCTGATCTGAATGATTGGTGGACAACACTATCTGCAAGAACTCCCGTCCAGCCAGGAACCACCGTTTCTGCAACCCACCAAAGCGGACCACTCACGATTGCATGTTTCCTGATGCCTTTAGCAGGCTGGTACTGCTGGGGATCCAGGCGCATAAGCAGTTCTTTAATCTGCCTGGTCCACTGGTCTTGTAAATGGTCGTCACTTGCCCTGGCGCGTGCCTCCTCAAGCTGAGATAACGCATTATCCTGTATTTCAAAAGCCATATCCTCCAGTTGAAATTGGAGTTCTTCCCGTTCGTCCTCATTTAAATTTTTATCATAGGAGAAATTGAGCATCTCTTCTGCAAGCATGGTATAACGTGCTCCTAACAGATAATTTTCCCTGGCATAATGAACACCGGCTTCAGAGGCAAGTTCATGGTCACCCGCGGCCTTTGCACTTTTCCAGGCCCGGCGAAAAACAGCAACCGCTTTTTTAAAATCTGGCAGGGTAGTTTCCATAATCTTATTTTTATACAGGTACAAGGTGAGCGGTTTGGCAGAAAGCGCTTCTGGAATAGCACTATTAAGGATGACATTACCACTTTCCAATTGCCATTTGGCCAGTAAGATATCAAGGAACTGGAGCTTTTTCTGAGTTGAATCAATAATAGCCTGTATCTTAGGACTGAGATGAGCTTCACCACTGCTTTTAACAATTTCCATGTTTTTCTGGTAAAATGAAATTCCCCGATCCAGGCTTTTTGTAGCATTCAGCAATATCCGCTTTTCGACAATAGCGACCTTTCCAGGCTCAGTATCCGGTAAGCGTTCCTGCATTTTCCAGCTCACCGCAAAATCTTCGTAGAGCTCCCCAATGCGATAGGTGGCCAGTAGAGCTACTTCATTTTTGTATGAAAAGACTTCCTGGTAGGCCCTTACCGCTTTTTTGAGTAAATCAGACTTTTTCGCTTTAGCCTGGTCCAGTTCGCGTTTGGGCAAGACCAGTTTTACTTTCCTAAATTCCCGACCGATAATACCAGCCAGTTCTACCTGGGCCTCTGACGCATAAAACATTGCATTTGAAACCCCAAAATTTTTAACAGTCGGGGCCCTGGATATTACACTCTCAAATTCATCCCTGGCCCTTTGGTCTTCATTAATGGCAAACTGTGATTTACCCGCAAACAACCGCGCCTCCAGTTCTTTTTCCGTACCGAGGTACTTGGTATAAAAGCGCTTAAACACCATAAATGCTTTGGCGTATTTTTCCGCTTTATAATAAAATAGACCCGTATTAAAAAGCATATCCGGCGCATCCTGCTCTTCAGGAAACAAAGCTGCAAATCTTTCATTCGTTTCAGCAACTTTCTCAAAATTATCCAGTTTCTCATAATTAAATGAAATGTTAAATAACGCGTTTTTCAAATGGGGAGAATTAGGAAATCTTTCGATAAGCTCTTCATAGGCTGCAATTGCCTTGGTGTATTCTTTAATACGCTCATAATCTCCACCCCCATTAAACAAAGCACCGTCAGCATATTTTGAAAGTGCCATATTTCGGGAAAAATCGATATAAGTTTCAGCCGCTTTAGCATACTTTCCAGCCTTTTCAAGGGCCTCCGCAGCAGAAAACCAGGCAATATCAGCAAGGGTGGACATCGGATAGCGTTTTGAAACATCAATAAAGGCCTCTGAGGCTTCTTCATACTTCTCATTTTTCTCAAGTTTTTCAGCTCCACGATATGCGGCTTCCACCATACCCTCTTTACCTAAGGCTATATAATTAGGCTCAACAGCCTCTTCAGCCAGATTAGTATACATTTTTTCAGCTTGTTTATAATCTTCGTTTCCCATATAGGCCATCGCCATAAGTTTCATTACTTCCTGATAGTTTTTTGCCCGCGGTTTCCGGTTGAGTATCCGCTGATATACCGGAATTGATTTCAAAAACATTTTCCGGTTAAAATACATGGAAGCCTCTATCATCATCACATCGGGAGCTTCCTTCTCATGCTCATAAAATTTGATGAAATTGTGAACAGCAAATACAATATCCTGCTCAATTTCAGTAAGGTTCGTATCTAAGGTCAAATCAGAGAGTGAGGTATCTTCCTGAGCGACCGCTTCTCCACTTTCCCATACATTCTGAACCACATTTAGAGCATTTAGAAGTGCGTCTTTCCGGCGCTCAGTATAGGGGAAATCCAACGCAACCTTCATGTAGGCGTTATAGGCAGCACTTGGATACTTAATGTATTTGTCAAAAAGTACAGCCTGGTTCCAGGCAACCTCATATGTTTCTTTCCAGCGGGGATATTGCTCTAAAAGCCGATTGTAATGCTTTGCCGCCTTTATATAAGCATCGCGGCTGCCTGTACGGTTTGCCTCGCGCAAAATAAACTCCGCAGATGAAATAAGAATCTTAACCGATTGTGAATCCACAAATGCACGCATCTCACTATCCATGTTATTTCGATGCCATTCACTACCTCTTCCAAACAAGTCAAAAAAATGCATCATAGAACTGTCAGCAGCACTGATTTCTCCAAGATTCCGCATATTATTGACCATGGCAAGACTGGCCCTGGGGGCCATAACGCTCATCGGCATGTTATCGAGAATATGTTTTAAAACCTTGTTCGCAGTTTTATAATTCGAACGTAAAGCATAAATATCAGCCAGCTTAAACAATACCTTTGAACGATAGTCAGCATTATCTATCCCCGATAGAAAGGTATATGAATCTTCAATACTGCCGCTTTCATCAAGTGCTACTGCTAAAAATTCAATTGCTTCGTCCCTGAGCAGGGGATTGCGTATAAGACCGGTCCCCGAAGACTCAGAAAAATTAAGATTCGTGGTCTGCATAAGTGATTTAAACACACTTACCGCCTCGGTATACCTGTCTTGTTGATAATAACACCATCCCAGTTTATACATTGCTTCCTGATAATTTGGATGAAGGGGATCCCGGATAGCTTTTTTATACATCTCGGCTGCCATTATATAACCCTGGCCATTTTTAAGATAGGGGCGGTTAAAGTAATAGTCCCCGATTTTTATCTGGCTGATAACATAATACGGGGATTTGGGAAAGTTGTCGGTTAACAATTGAAGCTCTTCCACCGATTCATCCTCTTGCCCAGTCCGTAAAAGACATACACTGTTATAATAAAGTGCAATGTCATGGACCCTCTGGTAAGCCTCATTCGAAATTATTTCTTTATACACTCCTGTAGTCTTAGTATAAACCAGCTCAGGTATTTCCTTTTCCATACTGTCAATCGGACTATCTTCATATTGGTCCAGCGCATTTTCATACTCTTCAGTCTCTTTTTCAAAATACAGCTCTGCCAACCGTAAGAGTATCTTCCCGTTGTATTTTGAGAGTGGAAACATGTTGCGCATATTCAGGATATCACTTATCATTTGCTCACGTTCCCGGGCGATAAGCCGCTGGTAATATTCTGAGGCCTTAGTCTCTTTTACAATAAGATTGTTATAAAACGATATGGAATCTTCAATATCACTTGCTTGTGATATATTTATGGAGGCCTTAACATTCTGGTCCTTTTCCAGCTGCGCACTCATTACCAAAGACAGCAAAAATAATAGAGACAAACCGGCATTGCTCACACACCTGCCTTTTACCCGCTTCAGGCTCATGTATAACATGCCGCTCTTCATTTCGATTTCCCTTGTTGCTTAAGGAACCGATCCCGTTTTTGCCGATAATTTCTAATATTCTCATTAGTGGTGTGATAGCGTTTTTTTAATCGCTCATACAAAATCATCCCAACATCTATAAGCTTGGGCTGCATTTCCTGTGTCTTAGCCCGATCCATTTTTTGTGTGCGGCTCAAAACATAGAGTTCTCCCAGTAAGTTGGTTATATTACCCTGCTCATGTTCAAGGCTATCCAACAGTTTTTTTTCGCTGTTAAGTGAATCAGAGACCAAAAGCATGTTAAAATTTGCCTCCCGCACTTGCTTTGCTATCCTGGGTTGTAATGCCTGTATTTTTTCTTTAAGAGCAGTAAGTTCCTTTTCACACAATTCGAGCAGTTTCTTTTCAAACATTCCGGTTCCATGCTCAGATAAATCCTCCACATAAAAACGACGTAATCGTTCTTTAATGTCAATAAGCCTTCCCAGCATACCATGGATATTCTTCCTGGCATCTTCTTCATTTAGTTTTATCATGGTCTTTTTTTCTGGGTCATCTTGAAACGGAGTCATCGAAAAAGCTTCCCATTGCCGCCGAAGATTGTTCAACATAAAATGTTCTTCTTCTACATACATGAGGATCCGTATCAGTTTTACATGAAATGATAAGCGATTGCGCACATCAAAGGCTTGTACACTATCTTTTAGTTCCCAATAGGCATTTAACAAAATAAGTGAAGCTTCAAAAAAATATTCTTTAGAATTTATTAATAAGCGGGATGACTTGACTGCATCATCATATTTTTCCATGGAAAGTAGTACCGTTGCCTTTTTCAGTCTTGCCAGGTCATATTGTTCGGAACCTTTGTCCACTTTGTTATAATATTTTATCGCTGAAGAATATTTGCCCAGCCTGTGATAGAGATGCCCAATAGTGAGGTAGCATTCGTTTTTAATTAACTGGCGGCCACTTGCTTTAGAGAGAGTAACCAACAGGGTTATAGCCGCTTCTGTTTTCCCTGTCCATTTCATACACATCGCAATTAAAAACCTTGAGGCATCATAATAAGGAGACCCTTGTCCTACCATTTTGAGCAGAGAAATCGCCTTCGAATAATCATGTTTTCCAGCCAGGAATTTAGCATACAAGTAGGATGCTGCCGTATTCATGGTATGACCGGGAAATTCATTCTTTATTCGGTCATAGGTCTCACCGGCCAATGTATCTTTTTCAAGCACATAATAGGTCTGCAAAACCCTAAAAAGCGATTCTGCTTGATATGGGGAATCATGAAAATCTTCAATTAATTTGTTGTAATACTCCAGAGCATATCTGTGAAGTTCCAGCTGATGGTAACATTCAGCAATCACAAAAAGATAATAATCCATACGCCCATCAGGCAGGTTCATTGAAATAATGCGTCTGAGACTGACAATCGCAGACCGGTACTTTCCTGTTTTATAATCGTTCACTATTTTCTTATTAATTTCCGGTGTTACCATTCCAGAAATAACCATTGGGCTTATTTGGCTTTCAAGTGCATCACTAAAGATAAGATCTAAATTGCGCCCGGTTCTGTTACCAGCTATAACAGACAAAGGAAATACCAGAAACCAAAAACAGGCTAAAAGCATTCCATTTCTTATTAGAGTTCTCATTCGCAACACCTGAATCCGATATTTTTTTCCTTTAAAACAATAGGACTTGGAAATGTCAATGTACAACTAGCAGCTTCACCTTGTAAGTAACTGCCACCCGTAACCACATGGTAACCTCCCTGGTAACCATCTACCCATTCCCAAACATTCCCTACCATATCACGCACCCCTTCAGGAGAAGTACATTGCGGTCTCATGCCCGGTGTATAGGCTGATTCTGATGTTGTATTACATTTATTAGGCATATAGCGATCACCATAGGAGTATATAAAAGATCGATCACCTTTACATGCTGATTGCCACTCATCCAGACGACACAGCCGTCTGCCTTTAGAACGGCAAAGCATAGATGCCTCTGCCCAATTCACCATAACACGCGGTCCCTCTACACCGGTTTCGGCCCACTCATATCTTTCTATACAGAAACTATTCTCTTCACCAAACACACTTAGCATATCATCCGGGCAGGACTTAAATACTTTAAGAGGTTTACGTAACTGAGCGGATAAGCCAGAACTATCTTGTACCTCAAGAACAACTTCGTGCAAACCCTGCGTAGCAAAACGTGTAGTAAACCTGCTCGCAAGTGAAAATTGCGTATCAAAACGCCCGTCCCCATCAATGTCCCAACGGTAAAGCATCTTGTCATTTGGAGTATCGTCATCGGAACTAAGACCCGCATCAAGGATAACCGCTCTTCCAGCCATCACTTTACCCCCTGATACTGAAAACTGCGGTTCAGGAGAGAGGTTAATGCGGTAACGGGCTTTCTGTTTTGGTCCCGCAAAACCAGTCATGCTAACAGCAAAAAACCAGATTGTTTTGGGTTCCTTGACAATGAGTGGCCGAGAATAAACCGGGGATTTTAGAGACAAAGAAACCGAGTCTTCACTATAGTATATGATATTTCCTGTCTGAGACTGAAGCTCCACTGATATAATATTATGATAAACACCCGGAGGCGGCTGCAACGTGACATGAGGTGAAAATATATCCAATTCATAAACTGGTGTTTGGTTACCCGCTCCATCCTCCGCATAATATTTGAATACAATCCGCCCTTTCCGACGGATCTTTATCAGTATTTCTTCGTCCCGGCGCATCGAACCGGCAGAAAGTGCATCAGGTGTCCTAGGCGAAGAGCCATCAATGGTATAGATTATTTTCACTGGTTCACTTACTTCAAACAATAAATTCACTGCCGAATCTTTATCTCCTTTTTGTATCACCGGTACTACACGGGGGATTTCTCTGTCAATAATATACATCTGCTCGCTAAGATTTCCTTCTTTCTCTTTACCCGCCAGGCGATAAGCCAGAATATACACACCAGAACGATTCAGCAGAACAGGATCAGTAAACCGACGGAACACTCCACCGTCTAAATTTTCTTCATTCCATTTACATTTCCATTCGACTGGTTTGCCTTCTGGGGATTTAAGCGACACTTTGAGTGCCATGTTATAAATACCTCCCGGAGGTGTCACCTGGATGGGAGGAGCAAGAATATCTTTCAATAATTGTGGTTTAGTCGTATTCCCCAACTTATCAACAGCGATAAACATAAAACGCGATTTGGGCTGTACCGACAGCCCTTCTTCAAACCGTTGCGATTTTAATGTTGGCGTGGGACCGTTTATAGTGTAATAAATATCCGCAGGTTCATTTGTTTCAAACTCAGGGAACAGTTGACTACTGGAAGCAAGGGTCTTTACTTTATATTTAACATCTGGTGGCCGGGTATCAATCGTAAATTGCCTCGTAAAAACAGAACTTTCATTGCCCGCTTCGTCTTTAGCAAAAAACTTCAGCGAGTTTTTCCCTTCTTTTTGAATCAACAAGTGCATAGGCGGTTCATTCAGACTACGGGTACTTTGATGAGGTGATCCCCCATCCAAAGAATATCTGATAGCGCAAGGTTCCGAGCAGGCAAACTTTACCTTAACGGGAATAGTGAAGGCACCTTCTTTTGGAGTAACCGTTACGTCCGGCGGATAGATATCAGCGCTCGCTCGAAACCCGGATATAGGCGACTCGTTCCCCATAGTATCAACAGCAAAAAAACTAATGGGTACAACCCCGTTTTGAGGCAGGGATATGGGCTTTACATATTTTTTACTCTTGAGATCCGGTAGTCGGCCATCAGTGGTAAAATATACACTCCCTTTTTCGCTCATTTGTAAGCGGGCTTCTCGTTTATTAATGTCTACATAGTACTTAACCTCAGGAGGCGTGGCATCAACAGTAATATAATCGCGAAATTCTTGAGATACCATACCCGCAATATTGGTAGCATAAAGTCTGAGCAGATGTCGCCCTTCCTGCAGTCTGATGAAATTAGTGACCGGTTGAAATGAAGAATAGGGCGCCAAAGGATCCAGCGAATAAAAAGCCTGGTTTGCTTTAATCAACTTGATGCCAATCTTGGGGATAAAATTAAATTTCCTCAAACGTGTTGTTAACATCACTCGGGGAGGTTCGAGTAATATTTCATATCGTTCAGAAAAAATATCCGTTGATAGTGAATCATACACTGCTTTGTAATACAGGATCGTGGTTGTATCCAGAATAAGCTGCTGGGAACGATATTTCTTCATTTTTGTCGAATCATTTAGAGCATAATATATTGCAGCATTTTTAATTGGTTTAAAACTGATGACCAGGACAGAATCATAGATTCCAGCAGGAAGAGAGGGCTCCGGCAAATTTTCTGAGAAGCCTTCTGGAGGAGTCAGTACATAAACAAAGGGTCCAAAGTACTTATCTTCTCCCATCGGATCTTCATACAAAAACCTTAACGTATAGGTCTTTGGAGAAGAAAGGCGTATAACACCTTTATAAAGCGGGGACGTTGAGGTGGGCTTCACGCCTTCTGTTTCAAAATAGAGTTTTCCATCATAGGCACTGAGCACTTTGAGATAGAGCGGGGCACGGTAGCGTCTTCCTTTTTGATCCAGTACAAGCGAGTCAAGCCCCTTTGAGAGAAGTGGTGAACACAGTAACAACACCAACAGTATACAACGAAAGACACAAACGCTTTTTAGTATATTGCTTTTCATCATTGCTCTCATTGAGACAACCCGGATAATTCCTGCTGTACCAATTCCTTGTTTCTTTCTGCCTTGGCCAAAATCAGACTTTTGTCCAAATATTGTTTGGCCATTACATTGTCTCGTTTTACCCTGTGCAAAAAACGTCCATACCAATAATGGACCTCCCAGTTGTCTGGCATAATCTCCAATGTTTTGGAAAAATAGCGCAAAGCAAGACCTTCTGCATCCACCCGACGACTCTTTCCCTGAATGATTTGAGAAGTAAATGATTTGGCCAGCCACAGATAATTTTCTGGAAGAAAAACATCCTTTTTAATTAATTTTTCAGCGACCCGAATAACCATACTAAAAAATCGATTTTTAAAATATTCTTCAATCAGCATTAGCTGTATTTCTCCGGAATGAGAAAATTTTTCTTCTACAAACAGGAATTCCTCCCGCCCGCTTTCCCGCTCTCCAAGTTGGACAAAACAATTACCCAGCATCAGACGTTGCCGATAAACAGACGGGTCGTATGCTATCACATCCATTAAATTACGAACCGCATCTTCAATTTCACCTGTTCGCATATCATGCTCAGCCAACTGAGTTAATACTGCGATATTTTCCGGTTCAATCTCAAGGGCTTTATTCAATAATCCGAATTCCTTATCTTCCTGATTAAACTTGCCATAAACAATGGCAAGTCCTAAAAGTGCCGAAACATTTGAAGAATCCATTTCCACTGCATTTTTAAGATGTTTTTCTGCTTGCCCAAAATCACCAAACTCAAGCTCAATTAACCCAAGGTTAATACGGACATAATAATTTTCAGGCTCATTCTTACTAACTTCCTTCATCCATTTTTTAGCTTTTTGATAATCTCCTTTTTGAAATGCCAGGACAGCCATATTGAGTAAAGAATGTACGGAATCCTGATAGAGTTCCAGACCCGTGCGAAATTTTTTTTCGGCTTTATCATTCCAGCCAAGGGTTTTATAGGTAAGCCCCAGATTCACCCGGGCGGGGGAATAATACGGATAGGCATCTATGAGTTCGTGAAATATATTTAACGCCAGACCAAACTGATTATTCTCTCTCAGGGCAATACCATACATGAGCCGATATTTCTTATTTTCGGGAGAAAGTTCCATTAATTTTTTTAATAGAGGTATTGCCGCACTATATTCTTCATTCTGAAAATACAGCTCACTGAGAGTAAAATAATATTCAAATATTGAAGGATTTCTATTAATTGCAGATATAATGTGAAAGATACCACGGGTTGGGTTGTTTTGTTTTTTGTAATAGCGCCCAAAAGCATACTCAAGTTCTGAAATTTTGTTGGGTAATTTTGCAGTAGCAGATTTTAAATGCTTAAAGGCTTGTTTCCTCTTCCCGTTATGGAGGAGCAGGTCTGATTTAACCAAATCATATTCCCAGGGCAGAGAATTCTTTAATGGTATATTTTTAAGCACATTTTCAGCCATAGAATAATTACCTGTCATTACATAAGCTTTTGAAAGCATAATTATCGGCATTGGCTTAGTCGGATCCAACTCAATAGCCCGGTTCAAGGCATAAAAAACATCCGTATATCGTTGCTGCATCATATATCGGTAACCCAGAACATAACAACCATATGCCTGCTCTTGTTGGGAGGGGAATAAAGTAATTTGCTTTTTTAAATCCGAGTCAAATTCCGGCAACGCACTTTCAAAAATCTTGGTCAGTGTTTGAGAAATAAATTCATAGGCATTATCACCCAGTGAAGCCGAATATAAAACTTTTGTGGTTACGCTATCACCTATAGTGTGAATTTTAATCTTTGCTTTTCTCTGCCCGGAAGAGCTTTTGTACCTTATTGCAACCAGTACTTTTAAATTGAGTTTGGTACCTACTGATTCTACACATTTCCGGGCATTGGTAAAGGGACACTCTTCAAATAATTTATGGAACAAGCTGGGAGAAGGCACAAAGAACTCCTTCCCAAATTTTCCAACTTCATAAAAACGTTCTTCTAAAGCGGCTCCAATCCAGAGATCTTTTTCAGAAGTAGCAATAAGCAAAGGCTGCAATAACCCAATACCAAAAGCCGTGGTTTTATTTTCTTCAATTTCCGGTCGGAAGGTACTTGTATCTTGCCCTTGTGACCACCCATTAACATAAAACCATACCAGAAAAACCGGTAGTAATCCGAATAAGGCTTTGCCAATCTGTCTCATTCCAGAACCAAAATAATATTCTACTATATCTATAGATAGGACTTTCTTTGCTCAATTGAATTTCGAATATTATGGATAGATGACGGACAATAAAATTATTCGGGGTACCTTAATCATTTCGGTATCAATAATGCTAAGTCGGGTACTTGGATTAGTGCGTGAAATGCTTCTGGCCTCACAAGCAGGGGTGGGCACAGCAAAAAATGCCTACGACCTCGCATTTATGATCCCGGACCTCATTAACCACCTTATTTCCACCGGATATCTCAGTATTACCTTTATTCCCATATTTACTGGATATTTGGTAAAAGGAAAAGAAGATAAAGCCTGGGAGTTTTTTGCCAATGTCCTCAATTCTTTCTCTTTGGTACTCATTCCCCTTATTGTTCTGTGCTGGATTTTTATAGAACCCCTCTTGATTATGATGACCCGGACTTCACCTGACCCGGAGACACTTCGGCTTGCTGTACAATATTCCCGGATTATTCTTCCTGCTCAATTCTTTTTCTTTATCGGTTCCCTGTTTACCGCAATTCAGCATATTAGAATGCGCTTTGTTTTCCCAGCCTTAAATGGCCTTGTATATAACGTTGCCATTATTACCGGAGGCTGGCTAGGAAGGGCACATGGCCTTTCAGGCTTTGCCTGGGGAGTGTTAGCCGGTGCAATCCTTGGAAGCCTGGTATTACAACTGATTGGCGGATATAAGGCTGGCGCCCGATATTCGTTCAAAATCGATTATTTTTCCCGTGATTTACTTCATTACCTAAAAATTTCATTTCCCTTGATACTAGGCCTGGGAGCCATGTTTGCACTGGAATTTATTTTCAGAAGTTATGGAGCAAAATTCGGAAGAGAGGGAATTGCCAGGCTTGGTTATGCTTATCGTATGATGTACACTCTGGTGGCTGTATTTGGTTTTTCAGTGGGAGCAGCTTCTTACCCATTACTTACGCGATTAGCCAAAAAAAACAATATTCCCGAAATTAACACTATCCTTTTAAACGGCATTGGTAACGCCTTTGCTCTGCTTGCGCCCATTGTACTTATCCTATGGTTTTGTGCTGAACCCGTAACCAGGATTCTCTTGGAACGGGGAGAATTCACTGCTGAGGCTACTTCTAACGTGGCCCAACTGCTAAGACTCTATCTTTGGAGCGCCTTTGCTTTATGCGCCCAGGCTATTCTGGTTCGCTGTTATTTTGCAATGGAGCGTATGTGGCTTCCCTGTATCATTAATACGGGGGGTTTTCTTTGTTCATTACCCCTCTATGAAGTATTGGGGAACCTACTTGGAATTCAAGGCATCCCCCTGGCAGGAGCAATAGGAGTTGCCCTGCAGGTAATCACCCTATTTATTTTCTGGTTTATTAAAAAGGAAAAAAATGGACTCCCCATTTTCCTATTGGATTTATCCAAAATTGCAGGGTGTTCACTACTACTCTTCTTGCTTGCTGGCAGAATAAATATTCTAATTTCCCCTCTGTTTTCAGGTTCACTGTGGCAATTACTCGTGTTTTTAACTGGTTTTTCCCTTTTTATTTTTTCTGCCCAATTCACCCTCTATTCTCTAATAAGGGTCTCTGTTTCTAAAAGCCTCCTTTCAATGCTCACCGGTAGGCTAAAAAAAATTATGCCAATCTCTAAAAAGTAATGACAGTAAGACATCATGTGCTTATTTTCTGCATTTTATGTGCTTGGTTAATTCTAGTTTAAGCGATTTGAGTAAAAAGTTCCAAAGTTTGCGTCTTTTGTTCTCCCCTGGGAATTCAAATTTACTGTGGTTCTTTGTCATCGTTACTTTCTCAGGAATTTCACTCTCTTTTGCGTCTCCGGAATCAGAGGAACTTTTCTCAGTTGGTCTTTCTTCGTATAACAACAGAGATTATCATAAAGCAAAAGATTCTTTTCTTCAGGTATTACGCAAGCATCCCGGTGAAAAAGAAACCAAAGACGCACTCCTGATTTCAATTGATATTTATCTCCGTATGGGAGAGTTTCCATCAGCAGAACAACTCATTAAAAAGTTCCAAAAACTTTTCCCTTACTCTTCTCAGTCGCCACGTATTAAATATTACACTGGTCTGATTCACCTAAAAAACCATCAGCTATATGATGCCGTCAGGATGTTTATAGAAACTGTAAATACATCCACATCTTTATCGATATACAATCAGGCCGAAGATAGAATTTATCAAATTGTTTCACGGGAATTGCTGCATGAAGATGAACTCAAAGGAATAATCAAAAACCTTAAATACAATAATCGTTTATTATCAGGTCTGCTCCTTGGTCTTGCTAAAAAACAGGAAAGTAGCCATACTTATAAAGCCGCCCGCCTGACTTATACTACCTGGTTACAGCTTTTTCCACGACACAAAGCAGCTTCAAAAGTTAAGTCTCGGTTACGGCACATTAAAAACAAAAAATCGGTTTACCAAACTATTTTGGTAATGGCCCCCATTACCGGTAACTTCCGGGACATTGGTCAATCCGTAACAGAAGGAATGCTGTTGGCATTTGGCTATATGCAAAAAAGTGGAAAATCAAATCGGCACTTTCCTCAGCTCAACTATAAAATTCTGGATACCAGTGGAGATCCCGTCCTTGCGGTTACACGACTAAGACAATGTATTGCAGAAGAAAATATCATCGCCATTATTGGCCCGGTTATGAGCGAAGTAAGCACAGCAGTTGCAATTGAACTAAGCGCAAAGTATCCCGACATCCCAATGATTACCCCAACCGCTACCACTCACGGCATTAGTAAACTTGGAAATAACATATTTCAGACTAATGTTACTACCTATTCCCTGGCTAAAAGCATCTCTGATTATGCTATCAAATGTATGAACATGAAAGAATTTGCTATCCTTGCACCCAATACCGAATATGGTTTTGGTCTGGCACAATCCTTTTCAGCAAACGTACTCAATAACAACGGAAAAATCATAGCTACGGAATACTATAACCCCGAAGACAAAGACTATGCCGGCCATTATAAGGTCATCCGTATGCGTAAAGCCAAATCCGACCTTGAAAAAGCCTGGTTGGAAAAGGGACTGGATCCAGCTGCCATTCCCAAAAAGGAATTAGCAACCTGGGGAAACGACTCTGTCCTTAGTTTTGATGGGTTATTTATTGCGGCTGCCAACGGCCAGGAAGCTTACAAAGTTTCTTCTCAGGCCCATTATCACAAACTCAAATTTCAAATGCTTGGTTCTTCGGGCTGGCATGACGGTGATATATTCCATAAAGGAGTGAAAAGCGCATTAGGCGCTCTGATCAGTGTTAACTTCCTGGTAAACGATACTGCTCGTAACTGGAAGTCCTTTAAATCCGGATATATGACCAAATGGCACACTGAGCCAAATAATGTTTCTATTTTAAGTTACAATGCCACGGCACTCCTCCTGGAAGTCATCCAGTCTTCTGCAAACGGCACACTTATATCCGACCTTAAAAGCATCCATACTTTTTCAGGTGTTCGTGGAAATATCGTTCTCCATCCCGAAGAAGGCTTTAATAACAGCGCAACCATACTGAAAGTCGGACACCGCAACTTTGAAAAGGTTGATGTATGTCAAGAAATGAAATAAATTCCAGTGTGCACCGAATCAGCAATCACTGATTTCCACTATTTTATATTTGCTGTTACCACCTCTAACTATTGAAAAGGCAGACTTTAAACCGCATTATACTGTATGAATTTTGCTAGTTACCTTTTCGCCCACATTTCCGGCATTTTCTTTAAAGCGTTTTTGAGCTTGTGAGGGGATTTTAGTTGTCGCAGGAGTACCTGAGGCTTTTGCATTTCGAAAATCAACCGAATCCTGATTCAGATCTTGATTTTCTTTATCAATTGAAGGAGTTCTATTATAATCTTTATGAAAAATATCTTCATCTTGCTTCATTGCTTCCATCCACTCTAGTTGGCTACGAAGGAAGTTTTTAAACCGGGCAAAATAATTGGAACGCTGATTCTCAAGGGCAAGAATTTCGGATTGGAGTTTATGGATGCGATCAGAATATGCACTTATCTCACTTGCAGCCTTAAGCTTTGCCTCCTGAATTATAAGTTCAGCTTCCTGCTCCGCACTTTTTCGCTTTTCATCAAGGGTAGTCTGCATAGTAATTACCGAATCCTGCAGGGTCTTCTCCATAAGGCGAAAATGATTTAACCGTTCTTCAGTAATTTTAAACTTTTCGCTAAGACGTGTATTTTCTTTTATTTGATTTTCAAGTTCTTTGGCAATTGAATCCAGAGTGGTATGAACCTCATCGGGATCATACCCTTTAAATTTTTTATTGAATTCAAGCTTTCGTATCTCTAATGGCGAAATCATAACAGGCCTCCTATAGGCTGAAAATACATTAATTCGCCTCTAAAACGAAAATAAAAAAGCGGCGGTTATAGAGACTACTAGAGTATCGCAATTATAATGAGGCTCAATAGCTTTAAACCCGCGATAGCAATTATATATGAAAAATCGAAACCATTATAGGCCGGTACCAATCCTCGAATCTTCTCTAATAGGGGTTCCGTAACATCCTTTATCCGCAAAAACCACCCTGTATTGGTATATTGCGGGAAAAAACCCTCAACCACCCAACGGGTAATTAGGATTATGATATAAATATTGACTGCCCATTTTAACAAAAATCTTATCATGATTACTACCTCATTCTGGTTCCAAATAAATTTGTCCCAATACGAATATAATGACTTCCTTCTTCTATTGCGAGCTCAAAATCACTACTCATGCCCATAGACAAAGAATGAAATTGGCGAAGAAACTGCCCTTCTGGTGAAAGCACTCCGGTTTTATCTGAATAACGGCTCTTGATTTCTTTAAGGAGAAGAGCTAAGTCACGAAACGATTTTCTGACAACCCTTTCCCCATCTCCAGTAGATACATCCACAAAGGGGCCAATGGTCATCAAACCCTTTATGCATAGTTGCTGACTAGAAGAGGCAATTTCCGGCATTTTTTCCAATAAAGACTCTGGAGAAAAACCTGCTTTCGTATCTTCACCTGAAGTATTCACCTGCAAAAACACATCTCGCTTGAATTGTATCTCTCCACAAATAGTATCAATGCGTTTTAACAAACGAACCGAATCAACAGATTCTATACATTGACACACAGGCAACACCTGTCTTACCTTATTAGATTGTAAGCGCCCAATAAAATGAAGTTCACAGCTTTTTTGACCTGGCAAAGGAAATTTTTCCACCACCTCCTGGGCACGGTTTTCACCAAACACCCGAGCACCAGCTTCCCAGGCAGATTCAATCAAATCACGAGGCTTTGTCTTAGAAACCCAAACAACGGTTATATCATCAGGATTTCGCCCACAACGTTCACATGCGTGATAAACACGCTCTTCAATCTTTTTATAATTATCGGCTAAAATTTCCCGCATACTATTGATAAAAAATGTTCATCTTAACTTCCGTAACTCTTTATCCGCAATAATGGGTAGCCCAGGCATACCCGGATTTTTCATTATTTGAAAATGACACCGCTTGTCTTCAAGCAGATTTTGCCCTGGCTTTTTTAAGAATGTAGAGTGGTTCTTTTCCAATTTCCACAGTCTCTCGTGTAATTACACATTCTGTGATATCCTTACGTGAAGGAATCTCATACATAATATTACTGAGTACTTTTTCAATTATTGACCGTAAACCCCGGGCACCGGTCTTTCTGGCAACAGCCTTTTCAACTATTGCATCCAACGCACCAGGCTGAAATTTGAGTTTTACCTCATCCAGTTCAAAAAGCTTCTGGTACTGCTTGATAAGAGCATTTTTGGGCTGAGTTAGAATAGTCTTCATTTCTTTTTTGCCCAGGCTGTTTAAAGCAGTAACTACCGGAAGACGCCCGGTAAGCTCAGGAATGAGACCGAACTGTATTAAATCATCTGGTTCAACCAAATGGAGTATCTGCTGAGTTTCAAGAGTCCCCCCCCCCTCATCTTTTGCGCCAAATCCCATTTTATGAACTCCAACCCGCCTTGAAACCACATCTTCCAGAGTTTCAAAAGCACCTCCACAGATAAACAGAACATTTTTAGTATTCACCTGAATGAGGGTCTGTTCGGGATGCTTGCGCCCACCTTTAGGGGGAATCGAAGCAACAGTACCTTCTAACAATTTAAGAAGGCCTTGTTGAACCCCTTCACCTGAAACGTCCCGGGTAATGGAGGGATTTGCGCTTGTGCGGGCAATTTTATCTATTTCATCAATATAAACTATACCCTTCTGTGCCTTTTCTACATCGTAATCCGCGGCCTGTAAAAGATGAACAATTATATTATCGACGTCTTCACCCACATATCCTGCTTCGGTAAGTACGGTAGCATCCACAATAGTAAATGGCACTTTAAGATATTTGGCCATGGTTTGGGCGAGCAATGTCTTGCCGGTACCAGTAGGGCCGAGAAATAAAATATTTGACTTTTCAATTTCCACATCATCGGGCCCCAAGCGCGTAAGGATGCGTTTATAATGATTATACACAGCTACACTCAGGCTTATTTTCGCTTCTTCCTGGCCTATCACATATTCATCGAGATGGGACCTAATTTCAGAAGGTGTGGGAAAAGACGATTCTACACCAGAGTCCGAGGGGAGGTCTTTCTGTTTTTCTTCAGAAAGAATATCATTACACATAGCCACACATTCATTACAAATATGTACCGAAGGTCCGGTAATAATTTTATCTACCTGTTCCGCGCTCTTCCCGCAAAAAGAACAGTATATCATGCGATAGCCCTTGCCCGACGGCGCCATGTTTTTATTTCTCCTTTTTTTCTTCCCCGTTTAAAATTTCATCAACCACTCCAAAATCAATGGCTTCCTGAGCACCCATATAAAAATCACGCTCAGTCAGTTTTGCGACATCTTCAATTTTTTTCCCGGTATTTTCGGATATTATCCTATTCATTTCTTTTTTGGTCTTCATTATTTCGCGGGCATGAATTTGGATATCTGAAGACTGGCCAGTAGCAACACCTGAAGGCTGGTGCAGCATAACCTTACCATGGGGCAGGATAAAACGTTTCCCATGGGTCCCAGCTGCCAGAAGAAGAGCGGCCATACTGGCGGCAAGTCCGATACAAATAGTCTGTACATCACATTTCACATGCTTAATAGTATCAAAAATGGCAAAACCAGATGAAACAATACCACCTGGAGAATTTATGTAGAGAATGATGTCTTTATCGGGATCATCGTGTTCCAGGAAAATCATTTGGGCAATGATGGCATTGGCCACAACATCATTGACTTCATATCCGATGAAAATAATCCGTTCTTTTAACAGACGCGAGTAAATATCATAAACCCGCTCCCCTCTTCCGGTAGTCTCAATAACGGTTGGTATATACATGTTATCCCTTTATAAAAAAGTAATGTGGTCTGTGAATAAAGATATCTAAATACTAATGTAACCAATAAAATAGTTTACTTGGCTGATTTTAGACAATATAAGGCTTAAAAAATCAGGCTTGAATCAAAAAATCCAGGGTTTTTTTCTCTTTAATTTCTTCCCGAATATTAACAATAGCCCCATTTTTACGTAACGCAGCTTTAACATCATCAAAAGGCATGCCATATTGACCTGCCATTTCGGTAATTTTCTCATCCACTTCAGCTTGAGTGGCTTTGATATTTTCTTTTTTAGCTATCTGATCAATGATACGGTAACGCTTTAGAGCAAATTCAGCTTCTTTCTCCAACTCTTCTTGACTTTTTCCAGCCATTTGACCATTTTGCTGCTTTTGACCGTATTCAATGTACTGTTTGACTTTGGCTTTTGGAACATCAAATGGGTGCTTCTCGATAATCTTTTCTATAGCTTCGCGATGGGCTTTATTTTCCGTCCCAAACCGGCGTGATTGCTCCATATTTTTTCGAATGTCACCTTTTAATGCATCCATGCTATCAAAATTCAGTTTTTTAGCAAATTCATCATCCATCTCAGGTTCTACTCTGGTTTTTATTTCTTTAATTTTTACCTGATACTCACCCTTTTTACCTGCCAGTTGCACATCATCATGATCTGCAGGATAATTGACGGTAATATTTTTGGTTTCACCACTTTTTGCGCCCTGAAAGGTTTTATTAAACTCGGCAATCTTATCCTTCCCAATTTCAACTCTGAAGTCCTTTTGGTCTTTCAAGTCCTGTTCTGCTCCATCAAGTTTAATTGCCTCGTACTCACCAATAACGATATCCCCTTCTACCCCCGGACCATCTTTTACTTCTTCTTTCGCCAGACCTTTTTTATACATATTTATCTGATCTTCGACTTCTTCATCCGATATGGGTTCAATTTCATCAGGTTTAACATTCAATTCTTTATACTCATTTATTTCAATCTCTTGATCCACTTCAAGAATGGCTTTTATAACTATGGGCTGATCCCCTTCATTTTTGAGTTCTTCAACATTGCCCGGGGCTACTGGTTGAATATTATGTTCTTTACAAGCCTCCTGAAGGGTATCTTGCACCAGTTTTTCAAGCGTTTCATTTACAAGCTGCTCGCGGAATCGCTCCTCGACCAGACGTTTGGGAACAGTGCCTTTTCTGAACCCTTTCAAATTCAATTCTTTGCTGTATTTTTTAACTTTATCTTTATATATATCAGTAAATTGTTCCCTGGGAACTTCCATATCCAGTTGCCGCTCAGTATTGGATGGGCTTGAGACCGTAACTTTTAAATTTTCCATTACAATTGTCCTTTTAAAGTAATACTTAAATTTAAGTATGCATTTAATAAATGCGAAAGGGGGGACTTGAACCCCCACGCCCTGAGGGCGCTAGATCCTAAATCTAGTGCGTCTACCAATTCCGCCACTCTCGCGACCGCATAAAATTATATGAAGCAAGGTTTTTTTTCAACCATTATTAGTATATGGAGCACGATTGATAAAATTCACTTAATAAAAGCAAAATATCAAACATCAATTAAAATTGACAATTTTCGATTTTTCCAACACCTGTATCAACTGAATAGCTAAAATCTGCCATCGTTAAATTAGTGTTCACTAATCAATCCAGCAGTATTTTAGCCTCTATTTCGGTTCAGTATCTCTTATTCATCCCCATCAAGGTTCTTTGTGCTAACCGTGTCTTCCCGGTAGGAGGTAAGGTGCATTGGTGTAAGATCTTCTTCTGTTTTACTATCAAAAATCAGAAAATCAGAAAAACTTGCCCTCTCATTTTCCATAATTTCGAGGTTTATCGTGTATTTTCTTTCCCAGTATTTTACAATTTTCGCCCGGTTTTCAAGAATACGATCAACCATTTCTGTGCCGAGAATAATGGTTACATCTTTAATATTGCTGTTTAACCTGAAACGACGAAACCATCGATCAATAGAGGCCAGTACAGATTCTATAATTGGAATATACCGGTTACCCTGACAGGTAGGACAAATTAAAGAGCGGTTTTTGGTTAGATTCGGACGCACCCTTTTGCGGGTGAGTTCCATAAGGCCAAACTGAGTAATTGAAGAAAAATGAACAGGGGATTTATCTTGTCTGATAGCCTTTTTGAATTCATTCTCTACCGATTTGATATCTTCTTCGCTTTCCATATCAATAAAATCAATTACAATCAACCCGCCTAAATCTCTAAGACGCATCTGTTTGGCAATTTCCCAGGCAGAATCAATATTAGTTTCAACTATGTTTTTTGCCTGATTCTTGCCACGCACTTTACTACCGGTATTGACATCAATCGACACAAGGGCTTCGGTCTGTTCAATAATAAGATATCCACCCCTACGTAAAAATACCTTTGATTCAAAGGTTTTTTCAAGTTCCTCTTCAAGGCCAAAATAATCAAATAAGGACTGAGGCTCATCATGAAGAGAAACCCGACTTGCCATTTCAGGAGAAAGAAAATTGAGATAATCAACAACAGCTTGATATTCCTGAACATCATCAATAATCACTTTATCAACATTTTTTGTAAAATAGTCCCGCAAAGTAGATTCAGAAAATCCAGTATCCCTATAAATCATACAAGGAGCTTCTCTGTCATTGGCGTTTGTTTTGCAAAGTTCCCAGCGACTCTCCAGAATTTCCATCTGTTTTCTCAGCTCTTCTTCGCTTTGTTTCTGTCCCAAAGTACGAACAATATACCCAACATCGGCCCCTTTGAGCCCATGGATAATTTTTTTCAACTCTCTTCGACGTTTCATGTCCCTTATTTTTTTGCTAACACCAACAAAGCTGGTACCCGGCATACAAACGAGGAAACGTCCGGGAAGCGTTATATGCATGGTTAAGCGCGGTCCTTTGGTTCCAATAGGTTCTTTTGTAACCTGGACGATTACTTCCTGCCCCACTTTAAGAAGCTTATCTATGGTTTCAATTTGGTGCGACTCAGATTTGCCGTTATCATCATCATCATCGTACTCATTACGAAGATGACGCATACGATCACCTACATCTTCTACATGGAGAAAACCGGCCTTTTCTTCTCCTAAGTCAACAAATGCTGCTTGCAACCCAGGTAAAACTGCATTGACCACTCCCTTGTAAATACAGCCTAAGAGAGTTGAGTCTTCCTGGTATTCGTAAAAAACCTCTGCCAGGTGATTGGAATCGAGTATTGCGATCCGTTTTTCGTAAGGCGTAAAGTTTATTAAAATCTGACGCTTGTGTTGTATATTCCAAGCCATAGGGTTCCTTCCTAATAAGAATCATTGAAAAAAACATGATAATAGTGTTTAAAAATCTGATTAAAAGAAAAGTAATACGCCCTTGAAAACGGATCTTCTGTTCGTTTTGAAACAAAAAAAGGCCCAAAAGGCCCATAAAGAGACCATAAAGAGCTTGTTCAATTTGGATGCAATTACTTTTCATTTTCATTTCTGGATAAATTATAACATAAATATTTTTCGTTGGCGCTAAAAGAACTAAAAACGCATAGTGAATTCGGCATGCATATTTATTTCATGGGTTACATCATTTTTATTTAAGTGAAACTCCTGTAATCGGTAATATTGCAGCCAGAACTGGGCATCTATCTTACTTGTAAAGTTATACGAAACTTTGGGTTTTAATTTCATGTCAATATTATCTTTTGAACGAGTTGATGTAGGCTCGGGTTGATAACCTGTAGAATCTTTGTCAATAAATTCGTGTTTAACAACCCGGTTCCAACCCCCATCAACGGAAAAATGAAGAGTCAGGTTGTTTTCAAGTTTAATATACCAGCGCCAAAACTGTATGCCCTTTTTTGTCTGAATATCATAAGAAACCGTAAAAACATCTCCCAAACTAAAGGTCTCGGTCTCGGTCCTCCCCCCACTCTCTTTGTAAATGGGCATTAATGAGGTAGTTTTACTCGAATAAACCACATCAACAGCATCACCATCCCTCTGAATCATATTGAAACTGTTATCACGCGAAAACCCATAAAGAATATTGTTCTCATAGCGCCACCGGCTTTTAGTGGTCGCAGTAAGTTTGAGTAATGGGTTAAATTTGTGGGACACTGTTTCTTTTTGCTGGTTACGGGAAAACCGGTTTGTCGTGGTTTTCAAAGAATAGGAATAACCCGAACTCGCTGAAAAATTTGAAAAACGTTTTTTTAGAAAGCCAAATTTATGAGCAAAATTTGAAAAACGACCGGTAAGAGAATATTCCGGCCAGGTTATAGTGGTGTCATTTGAAGAAGCTCTTGACCAATCTCTTGCAAAACTGTACTGCATACTCCAATTCAATTTTCCCGTTAAACCCAAATCAATTTTAGGTATAGTAATTCCGGTACGAATATCAGCTGATCTATCAATACTGTGTTTCATTTCATTGGAAAGCCCCTCAACCATGGTTTCACTCAGATAATCCATTGACCCCGCATCAGTTTCTCCTAAAATTACCTGACGCTTGAATTTGTCCGGATTAATAAGTACAGCAGGATCATAAATCAAACCCAGTTGATACGCATAAAAATTAAACGGCGAAATCCTATTATTTAATTCTTGAAAAGTAAACGCTTCTCCGGTATATTTATGAGAAATGCCATAACTGGCATCTATACTTCTGAGTTTAAATTTATTCATTCCTTTTTGAGTTGTTTCAATACTTTTCGACAGCCATTTTATGGGTGTTGCAAGTTTCTGCATATCAGCAAAAAAATTGTTGATATTAAATCCTCCGTTAAACTTGATATCATGACCAGAAGATACATCAAAATATTCTGAAGAAAGTTGACTTTCAGAAGGAAGGCTGGACCGCTCTACTTTAACATGGCCATAATTACTGTTAAACCGGGCACCTAATGGCACCCATGATACAATCTTTGGGCTTAAGTCCATGGTAAAATTCTGGTTACGATTTCTTTCACTCACCAATATCCCAAAATTGTTGTTCGGATCGTTATTAAATGCAAAAATACTGTCTTTGCCCAGGAAATTTCCTCCAAAATCAAAAAAGTGTTCTTTGCCAAACATACCGTGATTATCATCAAATTTCCGTACAATATCGAGTTTGTAAGTAAAACTGTAAAAATTTAGAGGCCGCCAGGACAAGTCCATTCCATGGCTGAGATCAACGTTCCAGTCTTTTGTATATACATCCTCACTAATACCCGTAATATCTTTTTTATATCCCCGTGAAGTTGAAAACTTAAAATCTGAAACCGTAAAATTAAGTCTATCCGGTAAAAAGGATATATAGAACTCTTTGATAAACGCAGGCATCATCTTCATATCTTTTGCAAAAGAAAATGGCGTGAGCTTTAAGGGTTTTCCCGGAGTCATATTATACATGAGACGGGTGGTATAGGAACGGGTAGTATCTTCCTGATAAGGACTGGTTGAAAGGCTTCTGGAATAGGAATAATGGAATTCCGGCCGTTCAAATATCGGCTCCAGAAAAATATTTTTTGATCGCCGCTCCTTTTTGTAGCTGGTTGTAAAGCTCTCAGAAATTCTTTTAGTTTGATACAGGCGGGACTTTCTTTCTTTTTCATCAGCCTCCTCATCGCGTGTTTCCAGGTCATCCAATAAAAAATCCATTAAGCTGTTACCCTCCAGTTTGATATCGGAAGAGGGCTTCGTATAGGGACGTTCAATGCTCCCACTATACTGCAGATTCAGCGGCAAGCTCACTCCCCACTGATCCGGAAAAAATTTATTGGCAAAAAGCCCCATAGTAGTACTGAAATTGGCTGCCGTCTTGGATGCAGCCGGTGTTGCCTTGGTATCGGTAAGGGTTGTAAAATCTCCGTTCCTGGCTTCAACTTTACCAGATACATTCACGAAATCAGAAAAATCCAGTTGTAACTTAACACTCAGGGCGGTACCCAGGTCATCCTCAACACCATCCATCCTTAAATCATTTACCCAGAATTCACCTGACTGAAGCCCGGATGCCCCCGAGTCCACCTGAACTTCAAGTCTCATCCAGTTAATTTTTGACAATGAAGGTTCACCGACTACCTTAACTATCAAAGAAGAATCATGCCTTGCAGGATTATAATAATGCCGGGTAACCTCCCGGTTTGTCTTCCATTCGTCGGTATTCTTTAGTTTGGCCAGCTCGTTTGTCTCTATTTCAAAAGCATGTCTCATCCATATTTCCTGATGCATTTTCTTTTCTTTTTGAGAACGGTCCTTTTCATTGGTCGCTTCTGCAGCATCCCGTACCAGACTAAAAAGTTCATCTGACTCATCAATATGCATTTTCAGTTCATAATAATTTACCGACTCTTCATCACCCTCTCCTCGCCCCAATTTAAAAACAAAATAAACCGGGTATTCCTGCTTCCTAACCGTCATAACCGGATGCGTTTCAAGTTTCAATTTCCGGTAGAGCGTAAGGTCTTTAGTTTCAGTGCTAAAACGCCGGGTAGCATGGACGGTCTCTCCCGGATGAAGGTTCTTATATTCCAACAGCAAAGACTGCTCTTGCAGAGGTTCATCAGTGTCTCTGTCCCGCTCCTGCTTGGTGTTAGGGGAGGGAACATAGAGGTCCTGCTCTTCCCGGTTATTAATAACACTCACACTGAGATAATTACTGTCCAACACTTCAGGAGCCTGCTCAATAAACACATCTTTAAGGCCAGACTGATTATTTTCACTCTGAGAAATAAAATAACCTGAAGGAATTTCATAATTCCGGTTTCTATCAGCCTCTTCCCAGGTGTTTCCGATAAGACTGACTCTTGCCAGCAGGAGTTCAGATTGAGAGACTCCATTTGGTAATTTCCCCATCCACATCCTTGTATGGTAAACCGATTTTAATATTTCCAATAGACTGTCATTGGCTTCTGACATTATTTCACCTGTATTCTCTTCAAATAAAGGTATGCGATATTTTCGCCAACCATTGACCAGTTCTTCACAATAGTTCGAAGCAATACATTCTTCGCCCAACTTCACTCTATATCGTACAAATTTATTCTTTATCTCCAGGGCGCCATTTCTATCTAAATCTTCTGTATCATAGATGTATCCCTGAGTACCCTGGTTATTACCTTCGGTACCATTCACTTTGGTACTGGGATCAGACTCTTCATCTTCTGGTTCTTCCCAATTATCACCCCCCGGGTCCGAATTATCATCAATTGGCAGATTTATAGGATAACAACTGGGCTTACATTCCCAGCGTTGTCCGGTTTCCTCCGGATAGGCTTGCCCATCCAATCCAAAGTCGTTAGTATTAGTAAATTCTCCGGGCTTCACTTCAGCATCCAGATCACCATTTGGTTCCCGACCATTTATTGATAAATCCTCTGATATCTTACCCAGATCAACATTAAATTCCCCTTCCCGTCCACGGATTACAATTTCCAGAATCCGTTTTTTAGACTGATTGCGGAGCCCGGAAGACATCCCACGCATAACACCTCCCCAGGAGCGTCCCTGTAGATTGTCATTGGGTCTTAAAATAAATTTCAATACTTCCTGCTCTCGGGTATTAGTACGGTTATTACTGGTCGACCCATATATTTGTGAAAATTGCTCGGTCAAATTAGAGTGCCATATAAATTCACCCTTGTGCCGGTAATCAAGATCCTCATCATACCAGGAGTCTTTTATGGTTCCACTTGGCGGAGAGGCCTGAAACCAACTATAGATACGCATGGGAAATGAGTTTTCCTGTTTGCTGCCTTCAAAATCATCCACCAGAGCCGTAAGTTTGGTATTTGGGTTGTAGTAGCTCTGGGCCACTTCCATATCCAATTTCACCCGGGAGGTGGCTTCGGTATGCACAAAAGGCACGAAATTAACCACCTTGGTCATCCAGTCAGGGGTTCCCGTAAGTCGCAAATTGGCCCCCCATAACATTTGCCGGAAAGGCTCACTCCCTAACTGGGGACGCTCTGAAGTGGTACTCTGGCTTTTAAACAGAACCGTTGCACCCAACACACTTTCATCAGATATATTATCCAGGCTGTATTCAAGACGCGTACCCAAGAGCACTTTATCCTGTATTTGAAACAATGGTGTACATTCATAACTGACTTCAAGCTTAGCGGTTGGGTCTTTGGCACGCAAAGAAAGAAGGGTTATCTGGCCAACTTCATAGAGCACTTCATAATCCACATCGCGGACCAGTTCTCTTGAACCATTTAATATCAGTTTCTCTGTACCCGGTGTAATATCCAGACAACCAGAACCACTTACAGAGTGTGAATTCTTCTGAACATAAAAAGTGGATTGACGTTGCTTTCCCATGATCTTAAACTGATATTTACTGTTCTGATCCCTTACCTCATCAAGATTAACATCATAAATGGCTGTTGCAGTATCGACCCGCTTAAAAGGAGTAAGACAGTTCCCGTCATCCGAATCAATGTTCATATCTACCGTACGGCAGGGAAGAATCAGAATTCCCTTGTCAAAGTCAAAAATATCCCGGTCATCATAATTTATTTCACTACTGGCACTGGTATCTTTGGTTAACCCAAGAATTCGGGCTATAGGACGTGATTTATTTCCGACATTCTGGATTTGAATATCATTGATGTCTGTCACGCTGAGTTTAAATTTGTCTCTGTTTTTACTGTCCACTTTGCCAATATTATACACATGTCTCCACATGAGTTTATCGAGCACTGGTGGCTGAATGGTGTTGCTGTTTTTAATAAGAATCAATGTTGAGAGATCGTTAGGAGGCAGGTTGAGCGGATCACCTGTCCAGCGCACCGCAACAGCCTGGTTTGACCGTCCATTATAAATAGTTAACATCCGCAAGTTCCCGTTATAATCATAATCCTCACCCGATTTCAACTGGATCCATTTACCACCTTCAGTAATATCGGTGCGTTTTCGGTTTTCATCCAATGCCACAGCGGTCGCTTCAGGAGCGGTATTGTTATCCGTGGTCAGCCTGTCGGTCTGCACATACACTTGCGGGTCGATATTCTGCTTCTCTTTTCTATAGGCCCCGGTCCCAATTCCAATATTGGGATCTTCATATTCTTGTCTATCCTTCAGCTCCAGGAAATAATGCTTATACTTAACGAAATCCAATTCTTTTACAGTGAATTCCATTTCTTCTTCTCCGGAACCCAGTGTCTGCCGCTCTTGGGAACCGCCCTCCTGGGAAGCAATGGTCGTCACCATTAAATCACCAAATTTCAGTCTGGTTTTAATACCAAAGAGCCCCTTATGCATCTCAGTATATCCCGTTAAACTCGTTCCGGTTAATGCCAGAGAAGTGTTTCCCGCTTCCACTTCCTGCACAATGTTATCTTCCAACTCATCGCCCTCCCCTTTATAGGAGATCTTCAACTGGTCCCGAAGACTCGTGCCAAACATTTCTTCATTATTAATTTCAATATGAATAAGCCTCCCAATGGAGCCGACCACAGAAAAAGAAGGCTTATTATCAAGAGTAAAGGTCGGAAACCATCGGTCTTTTTTCCCGTCTCCCGGCTTCCTGAGACTTCTGCCTGCTACAATTACCTGGTACGAACCATTTATTTTCAGTTTAGGCCTGTCCGCACCAAATCGTTTCAACCAGTCCGGTACCTTTACCGGCAATTCCCAGGCGAGATAATTACTTACGCCTCCCCCTGAAATAGCTTCATCCTGACCAATGAGTTGATTAAGCCAGAATCGGTACATTGCCAACTTGTTTAAATCCATGGAATAGGAACCCAATTCATTGTAATAGGCGGTATAAATGGGAATAGAATCAGTTTTTTCGTCTATTTTCACATATTTTGTAATAACTACTTCCCGGGTATCAAAATTTACCGAATGAGTTGTTTTTAAATAGCTGCTGTTGATCTGCAGCATACCGGATTTTTCAATTTCCGTTCCTCTTTGGGGCAATAAACTATTCATTGGCCGAACTGATTCAGGCACTTCTGCATAGTCTTTATCTGCTTTTTGAATGGCCAGTACGGGAGATAAAAGAGAGAAAAACAGAATAAAAAGCCCAAAAAACCCAATATGAATGGATTTCGCCAGACTCGTACAGTCCGGGATTCCTTGAATTCCGTTTAAACGTCCACTAATCACAAATTTTATACGTTTCTCAAAAAAGAATAAAATACAAACTAAGATTATTATACGTTATCGTAATTTGCATTTAAAGCCCAAAAATAAGTTTATAGATTACCGCACATGAAATCACAAAAAGACCGAAACAGGCGTCGTGCCTTTGGCCAGAATTTTCTGATAGATAATGAGATAATAAATAAGCTCATCACTGACATTGACTGTACAGAAAACGACTGGCTGATTGAAATCGGACCTGGACAGGGTGCATTAACCAGGCCCTTATTAGGAAAATGTCAAAATATTTCGGTTATTGAAATTGATAAAAAGTGGGTCAGTTATCTGGGAAGTAGAAAGGATTTTTCTCCCCTTTCAATCATTCAGGGGGATGCCAGCACTATAGATGTTGATAATTTATTCAAAAACAAACAGGATTCCGATAACCCTTCCGATTCTAAGCCAATTCTGGTCGGCAACCTTCCATACAACCGTGCCGGGCCAATTTTAAACAATTTCGTTCCACGTATAAGCGATTTTAAATATCAATACTTCATGGTACAATACGAAGTGGCCAAACGCATTACTGCCAGTCCTCACAGCCGTTCTTTTGGCGCTCTTTCTGTTTTTATTCAGAATTACGCCAAAACATCCCTTGCCCAAAAAATTCCTCCGGATGCATTTAAGCCCCGTCCAAAAATATTTAGTGCAACCGTCAGGCTCGAGGCTCTGCCTCAGCCTTTAATCGATAACCCCCATTTTTTCCCTTTTGTTCATACTGCTTTCGCACAAAAACGCAAAAAACTAGTAAACGTCCTTTCTTCTTCTTTTAAAAAAGATGAGCTTATAAAACACCTGCAGCAGATAGGGCAACAGGAAAACTGTCGGGCAGAGGATTTATCAGTAGAAGATTTTGCAAAGCTGTTTAAAGCTCTGAATGTTGAATAAACCTGCCTACCTAACGAGAGAAAAACGAACAACATGACTTAGTCGATAAAATTCAAACCGGGCAAAATACACACCATCTCCTGCAAGCTGCCCCACTATATTTTTCCCATCCCAGGAGAGGCCCTGTACCACAGAAACCAGCTTACCCTGTATATCAAAAATTGATATACGCTTGAGTCCACCTGGAAGTTCCCCGGCACTTAAAAGCCCTTTGTGATCAATGGAAAATTCTATTAATGTCGCCCCAGGGGTATCCTTCCCTTTTTTCTGGATTGATGTTACCGGCTCTACGCACGTCATTTCTTTATTTCCTTCACCTTCAAGGGCAATATCCTCCCAAACCGCCTTTGCAATATTTATTTTCTCTTGCAATTCAGAGGAACTACTGCCATTTTGATTTTCTGAAACCGATATCTGGTAATATTTATCAAGGTACGTCTTCCAGTTACGTGCACCTGTCGGATCATTACGAATAGGACAACCATCCATCAATACAAAAATGCTACTTGTGTGGGCCTCATAATCAGGTGTGGAATCTGTTAAGGGAATGCGCGCAGCCAGCCAACTGCTCTTTTCTACCGTTACATCCCAGGAAAACGTTTGTTTTTGAGAACCAATGGTTTCAGACTTAATTACTTCGCTGTTCATAACCAGTTCCACTGTTTTCCCACTTTCAATGGTAGAAGCATCTACTTCTACTTTTAATGTGGTATTGCCTTTGGCAATATACACCGTATCTCCCATAAACACCTCATTGACCCTGATATCCAAATAATCAGGTGGCTTGTTGTTTTTGCGTGCTACTGTCCGGCCTTTTTTTATTGCTTCAATAAACTTCACATAGCTAAGCGTATCCCCTTTAGGTAGTGGGAATGCAGCATGATAATAACCCACCGTATCATGTATACAGCCCAAATCAGAGTCTCCTAGTATCGGTATTTGAAAACCCGCCTGCAACATACTGTACCAGAGCCAGATAAACTCTTTGTTTATAAGTTCGGTAGAGACAAAATCCAAATGAGCCTGGGTTACATCCATTGGCATCTCTCGGGGCTGACAACATGCCGGTTGGGGGTTAGGTGGCGGTTCCCATTGCCAACCCCAAAACATTAAGTGCTGAAAACCGAAGAGCCCCCCCTGATCCTGAATATATTTATAGTTGGGCAAGAGATAATCCTGGCCGGGATAGTTATGCTTTACTTTAGTTTCATCAATGATGTTTTTTTGAGCGACATTCAATAGAGATACATGTCCATGCCAATTACCGGGAAGACCTGAAATTTCTACATCCCAGTGGATAATATTGCCAGGCTCAGAAATAGGGTCGTCTTCCTGACCCCGGAACCGACTTACATCATTAGCAAGTGATGTCGGGTTCCCCCAAATTAGAATGGAGCCAATATTGATATTTTCCGTTTTCATTTGCTGAAGAATATCAGGAATAGGAGTGTTGGTATTATTACAACCGTTTACATGCATATGCATATCTGCCGTATACCAGTCCCATTCAGGTGCCGCCATAAGTGGAATGATTAAGACTACTACATATTTCAATATTTTTACAAACAACATACTACCTCATCAGACTAAACTTAATCATTACCTGTTTATCCCGGAATTGAAGACGAGCAAAATATACCCCTTCGGCCAACTTTGTGCCTTTACTATCCTGCCCATCCCATTGGTTACCTTTAACCTTTACTACCCGTGTCCCATGAATATCATAAATTGAGAGCCCCATAACATCTTGTCCATCTGGTCCTAGTTTCAGCATACCTTCATGGGTAATAGAAAACTCGGTGACATCTATGTTCGGATTGTTTCCATTTCTTTTTCTCTTTATACTTACCGGTTCAATACACTTCATTGTTTTTTTGCCCTCTGCCTCTAACGCAATATCTTCCCAAATAAGTTTCGCCCGTTCTTTATAATATTCCAGACTATCTGAGCTGTTCCCATTTGCGTTTTGAGCAACAGAATAGGCATAATATTTGTCAAGATAACTTTTCCAGTTCCGGGCCCCGGTCGGATCATTTCTAATCGGGCAACCACCTGCCAACACAAAAATGGTTGCAGTATGGGCCTGATGCTTGCCATCAGACGATAGTGGAATACGTGCTGCTAACCAACTGCTCTTTTCTACCACAACGTCCCAACTATAAGTTTTAATCGTAGAGGTAATCGATTGAGTTTTAATCACGCTTCCGTTCATAACCAACTCTACTTTTTTTCCGGCATCTATACTGCTTGCGTCCACTTCAACCGTAATTGTATCCCCTTCTTCAGCCAGAAAAAGCGTGTCTCCCATGAGTGCACTATCGGCCCGGATGTTTAAATGATCAGGTGTGGAGTTATTTTTCCGGGCTACCACACGGCCTTTTTTTGCCGCTTCAACAAACTTTGAATAGGAGAGTGAATCTCCGGCAGAGATGGGAAATGCCACATGATACGCCCCTATTTTATCATGTATGCAGCCAAAATCTGAGTCTCCAAAGAGTGGGATCTGAAATCCCGCCTGTAACATTCCATACCAAAACCAAAGTGTATTTTTATCTATGAACTCAGAAGAAATAAAATCAATTTTCTTCATCGTAATATCAAGAGGCATTTCACGTGCTACAGGAAGATTTACCGTAGGTGTATCCCAGGCGTTCGCCCAAAACATAAAATGCTGAAAACCTGCAACGCCTCCCATCTCCTGTATATAGTCAAAATTAGACAAGAGGTAGTCCTGTCCGGGATAATTTACATCATAGGGTTCACTGCCAAAAATCCCTTTTTTTACATTTAAAAAAACGAGATGTCCATGCCATTCTCCGGCCAATTGGGAAAGTTCCACATCCCAACGGATTTTCCAGTTTGCTTCTGAAATAGAATCATCCTGCTGTCCCTGAAAATACTGTACATCCAGGTCTTGAGACCGCAAGGTCCCATTCGTACCGCCCCAAACAAGGATTGAACCCAAATTGATATTTTCTTCTTTCATCTGCCGGAGAATCTCTGCAGCAGAATAATTGGTATTTTTACAACCGTTCACATGTATATGGGTATCTATGGTATACCAGTCCCATTCCGGTGCGGCGAACACCGGTAAGCACACCAATATGCTTAAAAGAATTATTTTCATCTTCCTCTCCTTAATTACAGCTACCGTACCAGGCTGAACCGCACTACCTGTTGTTTACTTCCATAGGTTACCCGGGCAAAATACAGCCCATCCGGGACTCGTACTCCGGTTTGATCCCGACCGTTCCATGTGTTATCACTAAGTACTGCAATACAATCTCCTTTTATGGAATATATGCTTATGCTGGCCTGAGATGAGGCTTGAGGCCCAAAATGAACAAGGCCACTACGACTGATAGCAAATTCCATCATTACCTGTTCCCTCAAATCACCGACATGTTGTTTTATGGCCACAGGTTCAATGCAATTCATTTCTTTTTTACCCTCTCCCTCCAGGGCAATATCTTCCCATGCAGCTTTAGCCAGGTCCAGTTTTTCTTTTAATTCAGCAGCTTTCCCGGTGGTGTAATTTTCTGCAGTTGCCTGAGCATAGTATTTGTCGAGGTAAGACACCCATTGTCTTGCCCCTGCCGGGTCGTTCCGTACCGGGCAACCGCCCACTAAAACCTGAACAACACTGGTATGGGCAGAGAAATCATTTGCACCACTGGATATTCTCGCTGCCAGCCAACTGCTTTTATCAATTTGTATCTTATATATATAAGTAGACAAGTCACTTGTAATAGTTGAAGACTTAACCACTGCTCCATTCATTACCAATTGAACTTGTCTTCCCGAAACAATACTGCTCGCATCTATTTCTACGGTTACTGAATCACTCTCAGCATCCACAAACAAGGTATCTCCTAACAGGGCTTCATTTACCCGGATATCGAGGTGGTCCGGAGGAGTGTTATTTTTACGGGCTATCGTCCGACCCTTCCTGATTGCATCAATAAATTTATCGTAGCTAAGTGTTTCACCAGCTGGAATAGGAAAAGCGGTATGATATGCACCTATTTTATCCGCAATGCAACCATAATCAGAGTCCCCTACTATCGGAAGCATAAATCCGCCCTGGAGCATTCCATACCAAATCCACATGAAATTATCATTAAATCCTTCCATACCTACAAAATCAACCTTAGTAAGAGTCACATCCATAGGCATTTCCCGGGGCTGACAACATAGCGCCGAGGGCATTTCATATTTACTGTGCCACATTTGCAAGTGACTGTATCCGAGTACCCCTTCCACATCGTGCATATATTTGAAATTAGGTAGCTGATATTCAACTCCGGGATAATTTACCCCACCTGTAGCAGAATCAATAATATCTAACTGAGCGACATTCAGCATCATCATATGCCCGTGCCATTTCCCCGGTAACCCGGAAATTTCAACATCCCAACGGACTTTCCAGTTATCTTCAGATATCGGATCATCCTCCTGGCCACGAAAATTTGGGAAATCATACTGAAGGGAACCACCATTACCCCAAATTAAGATAGAACCAATGTTGATATTCTCCTTTTTCATCTCGACAAGAATATCCTCAACCGGAGTAAATTGATTGTTACAGGTATGCGCATGGATATGTGGGTCTGCCGTATACCATTTCCAGTCTGGGGCACAAAATGCAGGAATAGCCATAATTAAACATATGAGGAAAAACTTCAAAAGGCCCTCCATTGCTAATATTTATAATTAGCATAATCAGCTTGTTAGGAATAATCTATGCTTTACTATTTATGAATTTAACTAAAAATAATAAGTCCGCAATACGGGTTAAGTCTAATATTTAAGGCAAGCACTATTTACGTAATCATAAATAAAATATTACAAATATTATAATTTATATTAAATCGCTTTTTTGGATTAAATTAACAGTATTATGCTTCTATAATGTAATCGTTTGTTTGATTTTATCACATCATCCTCTCCCTCTTTTATATATTAGAACAAAGCAAAAGGAGGTAAACCATGACTAAACTAAAAACATTAACAACCCTATTAAGCTCAGCTCTTATCATTCTCACCAGCTGTGTAACCAATGAATCTGAAGAAAATTACAATCTCGTTTCCGGACTTGAAAATAATTCTGGAACGGATGTAGCAAAAGAAGTAGCGCAAATGAGCCAGGCCTTTGAGTTCAAAGATTTTGCCAATACCCCAAGTGCAAAGGTTTCTGCCGTTTCAGAAGCACAAGCTAACGAATTAAATCTCTCTGTGAAACCCTGGGCCTATTCTGAGGGTTGGTGGAAAAGAAGTGGCGAAATTACTGCGTCAGATGACAACGGAAGCAACGGTTTTTTAAAAGGCTCAGACGATGTTCAATTTGCAAATGCTAAAAGCGAAGTCGTTCAGTTTCCGGTCCTAGAGAACGCAACTGGCGGAACGATTAAACATGAAGCCCAGCTTTATTTAGAAGGACCGAGAGGCGCTTATTGGGATATTGGCAGAGAGTTCAACCTAACCGGAGTGGTTACCGAAAGTAATGGTGATTCAATCCTTACTATAAGCGGTGATCTCTCCCAATATTTCAAAGCTGAAAATGCAGCAAAAACACAGGAAATTCATGTTAAAGGTGAAGCCACTGCTACAAATGTGAAATGGGTAAGAGGGGAAGCAACATGGGGAACTCCCGTATCAGGCACAGTTAACATGGAAAGTAATTTTAGAATTATTGATATTGAATTCGAGCCCGGTGTAGCCCATGTAAAGGTAACTGGCAAGACAGACAATTTTAGTAAATCCTATGACGTAGTCATTACTGATACAACTCCATAGCCTTTTCTCACCTCTTAACAGGAACAACTTTGCCCGGTTTTATACCGGGCATTTTTTAATCCCCGGGCACACAACCACCATCTCCACCGCAATCAGGCAAAGCTTCTTAGTGTTGTTTATTGTATACAGACTAAGTATATTTAGAGCCAAAAGAGAGAGAGCATTTTCTTATTATTTAGCAGATAGCGGCCCAAAATTATGCAAATTCAATATCAAGACCTCAGTTTCGAAGTTTACAAACGCCTCAAGACCATGATCCTCTCTGAAGAATTCAAGCCCGGAGAAAAACTAAAACAAGAGCATATCGCTAAATTACTCGGGGTCAGCCGCATGCCTCTGCACAAGGCATTCCAGATGTTGGAAGATGAAATGTTGGTGGAAAATCTGCCCCGGCGTGGTTTCTATGTGACCAAAATCGACCATAATCTTATGCTCGATGTGTTTGAATGCCGGGAAGTCCTTGAAGGCTTAGCGGTTAGAAGAGCGGTTAAAGTTATCACAAAAGAAGATCTCGACTATTTAAAATCTCTGTTCAAACCTTTTTGCGGCAAGAAAAAAGTCGACAACAAAAAATATATGGAAGCTGACCAGGAGTTTCATAACTCCCTTTTACTCATCAGCGGAAACGAAGCTTTAAAAAGGTTCGAAAACGTCCGGAACGTCCTCTTTCGCGCATACCGGGGTGGCCTTATCCGCGAGCCAGTCGAGACCCTTCCCGAACATTTAGGCATCATTGACGCTTTGGAAAACCAGGATGAAAAACTTGTGGTCCAATTAACACTTGAACATTCCACTAAAACACAAAAAGTTCTTGTTGGTAAAATAGAAGAAGAGACTAAATCTAAATTTGTTTTTATTGGCGATGAAGCCTAAAAGGTGTTTTCGTCCAAGTAACATTCCTCGGTTATATACTGACCAATTAAAGTCCTGACAAACAGATGGGTATGCCTCACGATAGGGTCTTACAGGAACATACAAGGTTTAGTAAGTTATTGATGTATATATCGACACCACCTTTATATATGCAACTAATGTCAAGGATAAGCCACGGTCGTTACCCGGTAAAATATGCTTCAGGCCATCCGTCTTCATCCGCTTGTTATCTGGTTTATTTTCCCCTTAAAAACCGATTAAGTAATATATCCTCGACATTTCTTCGGCTGTCTATAACGCAAAGGATATAAACGATACTTCCTTCAAGTTTATAGAATATGCGCCACGGTGATTCAATTAATTCACGAATCGAATTTATATTGAATTTCTTAAATTCTGGGACAACGCGGCCCCGCTCAGGGGAATGATTTAATTGGGAAGTTTTAACTTTAATTTTAGCAAGAATCTTTAGCGCCATATTTGTGCTGTCTTGTGCAATAAATTCGATAATCTCTGATAGATCGGATTCCGCTACTTCTGTCCAAAGAATTTCAAATTTGTTATTTCCCATTTTTTAATTTCTTTTCAATTTTTCCAAAAACCAGGTTATGCTTTATAAGTTTTTTATCTGCAATATTATCCTCTGCCTGGGAAACTACTTTCATTAATCCTAAAGCGGATCGCATATCTTCGTATGTTTCCGTATCCAGGATTACGCCTTTTGCTTCGCCGTTTTGAGTTATGATGACAGGTCGATGATTGGCGTTTATACTTTTAAGAACATTTGCCGCATTGGTTTTGATATAAGAAATTGGCTTGATATCTTCTTTTAGTTTCATAACACCTCCAGTCTTAATATGGTACCTTAAAAAGACTGGGTTGTCAAGTGTTTTTCCCAGATAACGCAAGGCTCACCCGCCAAGCCCGCTAACTAATTCAATTAAATCGGGCTTGGTCGGTGTGCAGCCGTTTGTTAAATGTGCGTTCATTCATTATTCTCAAATATTATTCATTTATCCCTGTTCTAATTCTTTTTGAAAAGTCCCCCCCAAAAAAAGTTAAAATCATTTCTACGAAGCTTTAGCCAAATATTTCTAAAAAAAACTCCATCCGCGGTTACAAGTTCTATTCAGTTTCTGATATCCTGTCCGTATAAGGTATCCCTGGTATTGAAAACAGAAAAGAGGAGAATTTTTATAGATACCAGCATTTTTACTTCATTTTGATTTGATCGTCGAATTTAGAAAAATACCAAACTCGACAGTGCTGATATGTCTATTGGAGGGGTGGATTTAGTACTATTTATCAGATTTCGGTATATTCAATCCACATTTCCCACAAGACGGGAAAAATTCAAGCGGCTAATAGATACTCCCTAGGCATTTTTATATCTCGTAATTTTTCAAGCGCTTCTTGCTTGATTTGTCTTCCTCTTTACTTATAAAGGCCAATGTCTCCCAATTCAATGAGAGCCATCTGTTTGGTTCCATTTTACCCAAAGGAAAACGTCATTTTTTTCTTCGGATTATGGTGAATAGACTAACTTTCTTTATCAGTTTTTCATTTTTCTTTTTATTGACTACTTCTTTAACTCCCTCCTGGACACCCTTAATCACTTCCTTGGCTGTTTCTCCAGTTTCCTTCAACACACCAAGGGTCGTTTCCGCAGCCTTTCTGGCATATTCCTGTGTTTGCTTATTGGCTGTTCTCGCTCCCACAGAAATACCCTCGATTGCGTGGTCCATAATTTCAATCAGTTTAACTTTTGATTCTCTGCTGGCTGCTTTCACTCCGTCCATTACCTCACCAACTAATTTTTCGATTTTTTCTTTTTGGGGTTCAAGTTTTTGCATCGCTTGAGATACTGTCTCCCTCGTAATGCTTGCCACGTTCAAAGTGATATTTTCACCTTTTTCCGCCACCTTAACGATAGCATCACGAACTGCTATGGTTATCTTACTTTGCTCAGTCATATATACCTCCTTTCAGGCCCAGCGATGTGCTACGTCGTAGCCAGCTGATGGCTAGCGAAGACGGACACAAAGACAGCCTGAGTTTACTTTATGTTTAAGCCCAAATACATTTTCCGCCCGCGTCTGTCAGCAAGAATTAGTACAGTACTTTTTCCAGCTTTCTTGATCGCTTTTTTGAAATTTCCTGGATCGCTAATAGTCTCACGACCTACCTGTAAGATGATATCACCTTCGGCAATCCCTGCATTATCTGCTGGCGAGCCTGCTTCCACATAGGTGACCACTACACCGGTATTTACATTTAACCTATATCGCTGAACATGGTTTTGAGTCACATTTTCCAAGGAAAGGCCCAGGTCACCGGACTTTTTATCCCTAGAGCCTACTTTTTCATCTTCTTCGCGTTTTCCCATTTTGACTTTTAAAGTAAGCTCCTTGCCTTCCCTTAAAATTTTAAAACTGTATTTCTTTTTCGGCTGGAGCAGCGCCACTTTGTTTCTTGCTTCATTTACATTCTTCACCTTTTTTCCATCAATTTTTAAAATGACATCACTCTCTTTAAAGCCAGCTTTTTTCGCCGGAGAGTCCTCAATTACGCTGGTTACCAAAGCCCCCTTACCATTATCCAGCCCCAAGGCATTTGCAAGGTTCTGATCTACATCCTGCAGATACACTCCCAGGTAACCTCGTTCCACATGGCCCTTGTCCATTAAATCATCCATTATTTCTTTGGCCATGTTTATGGGAATGGCAAAGCCAATACCGTGACTGGCTCCAGTTCTGGAAGCAATTGCTGTATTTATCCCTACAAGTTCGCCTTCAAGGTTTATCAGAGCACCACCGCTATTGCCTGGATTAATGGATGCGTCGGTCTGCAAATAGTTCTCATAAGAGTTGAGCCCCACGGCTCTTCCTTTGGCGCTTATGATACCTTTTGTCACCGTATTTGAATATCCGAATGGACTTCCAATAGCAATGACTGTTTCTCCTATATCCAATTCATCTGAATTCCCCATTTCCGCTACAGGCAGATCGTCAGGAGGGTCCTTGATTTTCAACACCGCGATGTCAGACATTTTATCCGAACCAACAACTTCTGCACTAAACTCCCTTTCATCTGGTAAGGTAAGCTGAATATTATCAGCTTCACCCGCTACATGATGATTCGTAATAACATGTCCTTCTTTGCTGACAATTACACCGGACCCAAGGCCTTGTTGTTTGTGTTTTCTCGGCTCTGGCTTCGGTTGCTGATACCGTCTGTTATTATGAAAGGGGTCATTAAACGGCCTGTCAAAGAAATGAAAGAAATCTTCAAAGGGATTAAAATACTGTCGCGGATGAACTTCAATTATTTTTTCTGAATGTACCGATACCACACTTGGCATAACCTTTTTTACTACCGCTACAACTTTGTCTGATTGTTCCTTTGCGGAAATTATAGAAGGTCCAGTGGACTCAGATTCTTTCCCGGTTCCATTTCCCTGTACAGTTTTTTCTTTGTCAGAATCGAGTTTTGCCAGATCATCAATTTTGCCTTTTAAATCATTGCAACTTCCCAAAGAAAAAGACATAACCAAGATAAGGGAGAATTTTATTATAAGAAATGTGCTTTTCATGAATAGTTCCTCCTTTAAAACTTCTAATGGTCTTGTGCAGATTCTTTTTCTCCAGATGCATGCCTTTCACCTGACAGTATTTCCCGCCGGTTTGGCGATATTGCTGCGGTTGAAGTAAAAGGCCACTGGCCATGGTTATTTTTGCGTAAGGGTGACTTATGTAAATGCCTGAAAGACTGGGAGGGCCGTAATGCCAGAGTTCTGTCTCTGGCAATATATGAACTCACATTTAATGAAATCCTTTTCTTTACCTTATTTCCTTTATATCGCAATGCATCAGGACTGAATATTCCGGATTGCCCAGTTCCTTTTACAGCGGTCGCTAATACAGGCTTAGGTCCATTGAGGCCAGCGTAACCAAACACATTGATAATCAAAAACAAGAGCGTTAAGAAGCTGCTCAAAATAATTCTCGTCCGTATCTTATTCAACCCGGTTATTACTTCAGTTGTGCTTATGGAATTCAGCATTTCAACCCTCCTTTTTAATCGGCGTAGTCCCCCGCAGTCCACAGATCGAAGGAGGACGAAGCCTGTTTTGTTAAGAGCCAATTTGCTCGATTATTTATTCTATCGGGTATGCAAATTACATGCCAAAAGCACCTTATTTTAAAACAATCGAAATGGGCGATTTTGTGCAAAAAGCTGTTTTATTTTGAAAAAACGGCGATTGTGTCTGGAATAATTACTGTTTTAGAATGAAACGATCCTCTATCTAATTCTGTTCATTCCAATGGAAACCCGAATCAGCCAGTTTCTGTCGAATAAAGTTTTTCGCTTCCTCTAAATCTTTTTTAATAGCTTCCAGTTCTAATCCTCTATTGCAGGCGATATCCTCAATAGGAATTCCTTCCCGCACGCAGAGGATAAAGGCGTTCCTCCACTCATCTGGAAGCTGGGCCAGAAGTTTATCGATGTGGCTTTCAATGGCATCATATTCCACTTTCTGCTCGGGAAGAATTGAGTCGGCATCGATAAGAATATCTTCCACCTTTATTATCTCGTCCGGCTGATAATACTCATGATAGGCCGTATCAATATCCTCAGGCTCAATGGCTTGTTCAACGGGCACCAACGCCACCCCTCCCCGTTTAAGCTGCCTGTTAATAGTTTTTTTTATTTCCTTAAAATACAACCGCCTTACGTTCTCACCATCATATTCCTGGTTGAACAGGTTTGCCACTTTAAGCAGGGCTTCATTGAGTATATCAATCACATCGACACTTCCCAGCTTCGTATACCCCTGGTATGATATGAACCTGATTTCACGCAATGCATAATTGTAAAAATCACCATAATTTTTTCCGTAAAAATCCGCAAGTTTTATACGCGCATCATCAAGAAGTGTGGTGTCTTTTAATGATCTTTCTGCCGTTTTGCTTTTCTGCTCATATTCACCACGGCTTCTCATTGTCTTCTTTAATTGAGATACCGAGCGGAAAAGTTTTTTGAAAGCCGCACCCGATACATTCACCAAAGATTTCTCAACCGCATTCACTTTAATTCCACCTTCCGGGACTTTCAGGTCCAAGGTAAGTTGATAAAACTTTTTGCGGGAGGCAGGACTGTATTCGCATGTAAGGGTTATGCTGTCCGGCGGGAACTTATTTAACATACGTTCCAGTTTGTAGCATTTTCTTGCAATAAGACTATCGGCTACATAGGGTAATTCCAGATTGTTGTCGTAAATTTCCAGCTTCATATTTCCACTCCTCGTCTTTGGTGTTTCTTTTTTCGTGGGTTTACCCCCTTCATGTTCCGGGGTTTGGGGTTTGAATTGCTCAATCTGCTGTCTTTGGAGGTTTTATATCTATATGTGCAAACACGGTTTTTGCCTTTTTGTTTGGCTTCATATAATGCTGTATCGGCGGCTTCAAGAAGGGATTTCCTGTCCGATATCTTTGAATTATCAAAAGCGGTTACCCCTATGCTGACACTTATTTGCATCTTGGCTTTTCCTGGCCGGTGCCTAGAGATCATGTTCCGAATACGGTTTGCGGTTTCATGAGCCGCATCAATTCCTACCCCAGGCAGTAACACTACAAACTCATCTCCACCGTAACGGAAAATGGAATCATATTTCCTGAGATTCTTTTTGGCGAATTGGCTGACGGATTTAATTGCCTCTGTTCCTGATTCATGGCCAAAGGTGTCGTTAAGTTTTTTAAGGTTATCGAGGTCTATAAAAAATAGAGAGAAAATACTTCCGAAGCGGCGGGATTTTTCAATTTCAGCTTCCAATTCCACATCCATAATATCTTTTTCAAAGGCTTGGGTAGTATCATCAAAAACAGCATGATAGACGAATTTCTCAAGCTCGTCCGCCTCGATAATAGTTGGCTGCCTTATAATATTGCAGACATCCTGCAAGTAATCAAGGGCGGCGACCTGGACACTCACATTACGCTTGAGGATTTTAACCAATCCGTTTCTATGCCGGATAATAGCATCAAATATTTTACGGGCCTCTGCCACATCATCGACAAACTTATGAGCAATAAGATAAACTGCTTCTATGTATATTTTATTCTGTAGTTTTTTTGTTATGGCTTTAAGCTTAGATTTTTCCTTCGCTGTTCCTTCCCGTTCTCCGGTAAAAATTTCCAGTAATTCGATAGTAAGCACGCGATTTTTTAGGAACTTCGCTTCCCGAGAGAGCGCTAATGCTTTTGATGATATTCTTGCTTTTCTCATTTTAAAATGATTGCTGATCAGTTGTTGGAAACTGCCGCAAATTTAGGTTTAAAAATCTCTCATCATTTTCCTCAATTTCTGAAAAAGGGCTTCCGGCCAATACTCAAAAGGAGTACCTTCAAGGCTGTGCATCCTTTGATTCCGTTCACCTTCTTCTATGTTGTGTGTAAAAGCCCAACTTGGCTTGCTGCGATTCGTTAAGGGATATTCTGCCATATTCCCATGGTATTCGGAAGATGCCAGGGGCTCAACAGGGATTCCTTCTCGGGTAAAAGCGGCTCTAGAACCTCTGGTCTGCTTTTTAATATTCGATGTTAGTGTGTTTGTTGTGCTGCTTATCCGCAAGATCGCGTCATATTCTTTTTTTTTCTCTGTGTCTCCCAGAATTGCATATGCCGCCTGAATCTTTTGAAAAGGTATGCGGTCTTTGCCATAACGGTCTGGATGATACTTCTTAGCCAAATGCTTATACTGTTTGCGGATCGCTTTATCATCGGCGGCCCTGGATAATCCCAGTATCAGATACCAATCCTCGGTCATAACATGTGTTCCTTTTGACAAAATATGCATTGCAGGCATTTAATATCCGGCCCGAACTCAAATTCAGACCGGATATTTATGTGCCATCATAATTATCCAAATACTTTTTTCCTGAATTTGGAAAGAGATTGTTTGATGCTGTCAAAAAAGCCCGTTCCGGATTTT
>JADFYW010000179.1 GCA_015232855.1 Fibrobacteria bacterium | reverse complement strand
ATCGGCCTTTTAATATTTGCCTGGGGCGGAGGTGTACTCACACTAGGAGGTATGGTAACCAACTTATTAACGGGGCACCCCCTGCTTTCACAAATATTCCGTTTTGATCCTGGTTGGGGCTGGTGGTTTTTAAATCTTGGGCGAAACCTGCTTTACCCCACAGAAGCATGGTACCATGTCTTGTTTTTCGGGAGCATATTTCTTCTTCTCAAGAAGAAACATGCTTTCCATTACCTTTTATCATTTATACTAGTGATAACTCACCCCTTTACCGGAGTCGAGCTTATATTAATATTGTTAGCCTGGGGTGTATTTGAAAAACTCATTATTAAAAGCACTGAACTTCCAATGCATTTTATTGTTATCCAACTCCTGTTGCTTATCATTCTCTACTTACATTATTTCATTTTACCAGGCAATAACCCAGAACATCAGCAATGTATACAGCAGGTAATGAATCAAATATGGTTACTGCCACTTACCAGTATTGTATTAGCTTATCTTCCTATTGCGATACTTTTACTTTTTGGTTTTTTAAAGAAAGAATCGTTTCGTGATTTTTTTAAAAAGACTCATAACCGCCTATTTCTATTTTGGTTTATGGTAAGTTTTGGCTTAGCTAATCATGAATTATTTGTTACTCCCCATCAACCCGTACATTTTACTCGTGGCTATATTTGGAGTGCTTTGGTATTAATGGGAATACCTCAAATCCTTAAATTATTCCACTGGACTCCTAATAAATCGATTTTCAAAATAATTGTAATCTTTATTTTTCTTTCTGTAATTTTCTCTGATAATCTTATCTGGTTTGCTCACAAAGGACTTTCATCTCATAATTCCAAATATGGGGTATTTATTACTCACCCGCAAAAAGACCTTTTCGCCTTTTTAAATAATGAAAAGTATCATCGTTCTTTATTTATAAGCCAGGAACATCAAACAAATTACCTGGCTACAGTTTATACGCCTCTAAGGTCCTGGGTAGCACATATGTTTAATACGCCCGACTACGATAGGAAACAATCAATTCTTAATGATTTTTTTGTTACGGGTGCACATCCACCTGAATGGAAAGGGAAACAACTTCTGATTGCTTTTAATAAAAATAAACTACAACAAGTAGCTCATACTCTGCATGCAAACAAAATAATTTTTAGTAATGAAGACTATGTACTTATTACATCGAAAATTACTCACAAAGAATAAAAAAAGCACCTAAAAAGGCGCTTTCTTAATAAACGATAAAAAACCACTTATTCTTTTTTATCAGAATCTTCTGGTTTTGTTTCTGCCTTCGCATCTTTTTTTGGCTCTGCGTTTGCTATAGGCTCAGCCTTTTTAGCTTTGGCTTTTTCTGCTGCTTGAGGTTTTTCTTCTTTAACTTCAGCTACTTTTTCATTTCCTTCTGCCTGAGCTTTTTCAGCCGTTGCTTTAGGAACTTTCTTAGTTGCAGCTTTTGTGGTTTTTACTTCCTCAGTATTTTCAACTTGCTCTTCTTTAACGGGAGCCGTTTCCACAGCAGCGCTAGCTGTTTGTACTTTTTTCTTAGCTTTAGAAACCTTCTTTTTAAGTTTCTTCTTGATTTCGTCTTCCACCAAAGCAATAATTGCCATTTCAGCATTATCGCCATGACGACGTGATGAGAGTTTAAGAATTCGGGTATATCCGCCTTCTCTTTCTTTATACCGCTCACCTAAAGTTTCAAAAAGCCCTTTAAATGCTTCTTTGTTTTTTACAAAACGCCTTGCTTGACGCTTTGCAGACAAATCACCTTTTTTACCGTAGGTAATAAGTCTTTCCACTAAACCGCGAACTGCTTTGGCTTTAGGTAATGTGGTAACTACATGGCGTTCCATTTGCTCATCATGCAATCCCTGTTCAAGTACCGACGTCGCGAGATTTCTCAGCATTGCACGCCTATGATTCCTGCCTCGACCTAATTTACTTAGTTTTACTCCATGTCTCATTTTATTATAACCAGATTTAAATGTTAGCTATGACTGCCTAATAATTTATCAACTTTCATCCCGAAATGAAGGCCAAGATTTCCTAAAACTTCATTTAACTCAATCAAAGATTTTCTACCAAAGTTTTTATACTTCAACATGTCAGACTCAGGATTTTTCACCAGATCTGCAAGGGTATGAATATTTGCAAGTCTTAGGCAATTACTTGATCTTACAGAAAGTTCAAGTTCATCAACCCGCATTTTAAGCAGATTAATCAGCCTATCGGTTTCATCATCCTGAATTTCTTCATGGGCACTTTCAAGTTCTCCCTCAAAATTGATAAACATTTCAAGATGATCAACGAGTAATTTAGAAGAATACGCCATAGCGTCTTCAGGATCCAAACTGCCATCTGTCCATATTTCCACTATCAAAGAATTGAAATCCGTACGCTGTCCCACACGTGTATCACTTACTTCATACGACACTTTTACAACCGGCGAGAAATTTGCATCTAATGCAATTGTTCCAATAGGGTCTTCTTCCCGGACGAGTTCTTCTGAGTTTACATATCCGCGACCATCTGCTACGCGGAATTCTATAGTAAGGCTTCCATTTTCTCCAAGAGTAGCTATATGAAGATCAGGGTTGAGAATTTCTACATCCGAATTAGGTTCAATATTTGCAGCAGTTACATCACCTTCGCCTGAAACGTCCAAACGGAGAGTAGTTTCATCATCGGTAATTAATTTAAGCCTTAACTTTTTTATATTGAGAATAATTTGAGCAACATCCTCTTTTACTCCGTCAAGTGTATCAAATTCATGACTAACACCATCAATTTTCACAGAAATAACGGCTGCCCCTTGAAGACTGGACAGCAAAACTCGCCTTAAAGCATTACCAATCGTAACACCCCATCCTCTCTCCAACGGTCCTATCTCAAATCTACCGTAATTTTCGTCACTGCCTTCGGATTTCACAATGCCTTCCGGCATGGGAAGTGCTTTCCATTTCATACGCTATTTACTCCAATGTTGACTAATAATTCGTTATACCCGACGTTTTTTCTTAGGGCGGCATCCATTATGAGGCATACCCGTAACATCTTTAATAGATAAAATTTCCATACCAGCTGACTTTAGTGAACGGACTGCAGACTCTCTACCTGCTCCTGCGCCCTTAACTCTGACATCAAGCCGACGTACACCACATTCCATCGCTGCTCTTGCTGCGGCTTCTCCTGCAAGCTGTGCTGCAAATGGAGTGCTCTTCCTGGAACCTTTAATTCCGGTTTTACCACCAGAACCCCAACTTACTACATTACCATTAGCATCTGTGATAGAAATGATAGTATTATTAAAAGTAGCTTTTATAGTACATTGTCCATTTATATCAGCTCTTTTTTTGCCCTTCTTTACCTTTATTTTTTCAGCCTCTACAGCAACAGGTTCTTCTTTTTCTGCTACTTTTGGAGCATCATCTTTATTATTAGCAGATTCTTCTTTTGGGACTGCAACTTTTTCTACAGCCTTTTCAGCTTCTGCTTTAATTTCTTTATCTTCAGCCATCATGCCCCTCTACTTAGTTTCTTTCTTTTTACCAGCAACAGTCTTTCTCGGACCTTTTCTTGTTCTGGCGTTTGTTTGGGTATTTTGCCCTCGTACAGGTAGCCCCATCCGGTGACGTCTGCCTCGGTAACAGCCAATATCTGATAATCTTTTAAGATTTAACGAAATTTGTGTACGAAGATCACCTTCAGTAACATACTCTTTTTCGATAATTTTTCTCAGCTTAGAAATATCATCCGAAGTCAAATCACCAATCTTCTGACTAGGATCTATTCCAGCTTTTTTTAAAATTTCTTTCGCCCTAAAAGGACCGATACCGAACATATAGGTAAGACCTATTTCGCTTCGTTTATTGTTAGGTATGTCTATACCAGAAATACGCGCCATAATTTTTTATCCTTGTCGCTGTTTGTGTCTAGGATTCTTTTTGCATAAAACCCTGATAACACCTTTTCGTTTAATAATTTTACAACTTTCACATCTTTTTTTGACTGATGCCCTGACTCTCATAATATACCCACTGGTTTAACTGTTCCTTTTATTTATGCCGGTAAGTAATTCGGCCCCTTGATAAATCATAGGGTGATAATTCTACTAAAACTCTGTCATCTGGTAAAATTCTAATATAATGTTTTCGCATCGTACCTGAAATATGGCCTAAAACTACATGTCCATTATCCAATTGAACTTTGAAAGTAGCATTAGGTAAGGCAGCAATTACTTTGCCTTCTACCTGTATTCCATCTTCCTTTGCCATTAATACCTCTTTCTACCCTTTATTTTACCTTTTTTCATAAATCCATCATAATTCTGCTCTTGCAACCGAGCCTGAAACTGTCGAAGAGTTTCCAGAGCGACGCCAATACAAATAAGTACACTCGTCCCTCCAATGTAAAACGACATTCCTAAGGCATCTTTTAGATAAAAAGGTCCAACACTAATAACCGCAAGAAAAATGGCACATGTAAGAGTAACTCGTGTAAGAATACTATCGATAAATTCAGCTGTTTTTTTACCGGGACGAATACCGGGAATAAACCCACCTGATTTTTTCAGGTTTTCAGCAATATCATTGGGATTATATTGAATAGCGGTATAAAAGTAGGTGAAAAAAACAATTAAGACTACATAAGTTATTGAATAACCAAGTTCTCCAGGTAACATACTTCTCCCGATAGCCTGACCTGTTTGCCAGTGTGGAAAGAAAGCAACAAGTTGAGCAGGAAGAAACATAATTGCGGAAGCAAAGATAACAGGCATAACACCTGCAGTATTAACTTTAAGAGGTAAGAAACTAGACTGGCCACCCATTATTTTGCGGCCAACTACACGTCTTGGGCTTTGTAGTGGTATTCTCCTGGTCCCTTGGTCGATATAGATTATAAACATGATGATGGCGACTACAACACCAATAATAATAAGCTCCATGGCCAGTGAATGTTCCTGATTATAGAACATCTCAAATTCATTAAAAATTGCCACTGGTACGCGTGCAATGATACCAATAAAAATTATCAATGAAATACCATTTCCAATACCACGAGCGGTAATCTGCTCACCCAGCCACATAATAAATACCGTGCCCGTTGTGAGTGTTAATGTGGAAAGAGCAACAAAAGCAAAACGCCCAATACCATCAACAACTAACGCCTGCCCAGTAGGTGAATGTTGACTGAAAATCCAAGAACTAATACCAATAGACTGAAGACCACTAATAAATATTGTAAAATACCTGGTCCATTGTGTTAATTTGGCACGCCCTTCCATTCCCTGCTTCTGAAGTTCGGCAACCTTTGGAGAAACGGTCCCCATGAGTTGAATAATAATAGAAGCGGTAATATAAGGCATAATACCTAAAGAAAAAATCGCAGCTCTGGATAATGCACCACCTACAAAGGTATTGTATAAACTGAAAACATTATTAGAACTGTTATTAAAAAATTCTGATAATGCCTGGGCATTAACACCAGGAACGGGAATGAAACCTCCCAACCGGTATATCAATAGAATAAAAAGAGTAAAAAGAACCCTGTCACGAAGGTCTTTTACTTTCAATACATTAGCAAATCCACTTAATGCCTGCAATTAAATGACCTCCGCTGCCCCATTTGCAGCCTCTATTGCTTTTTTTGCTGATGCGCTGAAAGCATTTACTTTAACCTGCAATGATTTGCTAAGTGTCCCTTTGCCAAGGATTTTAACACGTTTGTCAGCCTTATGCACAAGACCAACTTTCTGAAGTGTTTCAGGAGTTACTTCTCCTTCACATTTTTGTTCAAGCATATCAAGATTTACAATTTGGTATTCATTGTCAATCAAAGACTTAAAACCGCGTTTAGGCAGTCGTCTCTGCAGTGGCATTTGTCCACCTTCAAACCCTGCAGGAATGCCAGAGCTTTTTCTTTGCCCGGACCCTTTATGACCACGGCCGGCAGTCTTGCCTAAATGGCTTCCGGGTCCCCTGCCTTTTCTTGTGGGACGTTTTTTTGAGCCCGCTGCGGGTGATAATGACGAAAGGTTCATTCAACTTCCTCTGTGCTGACTAAATGTGAAACAATTTTTAACATACCGGAAATAGATGGCGTATGTACCTTAACCACACTCTTACCGATACCATGCAACCCCAAAGCTTCCATTGTGCTCCGTTGCTTGGGTAATGTCCTGATCAGACCTTTTTTTTGAGTGATTTTAATTTTACTTGCCATAATTATTCCACAGTTGATAATGTTTTTTCATCCTTGGCAACCGTGCCTTTTCGGATGGTATCAAAATATTCTTTTGCCCGCTGTTGTAGCAAACCTTCTAATGTAGCCTTAACCACGTTAACCGGATTAGTAGAACCAAAAACTTTAGTAAGTACATTATGAACACCAGCTAATTCAAGAACCGAACGAGCTGAACCACCTGCAATTACTCCAGTACCTTTTGATGCGGGGCGCATTAAAATTTTAACAGCTCCATAAGTACCAACAACAGGATGAGGTAAAGTCTGGTCTACCAGAGTAACGTCTTTTATATGTTTATGAGCATTATCGGTACCTTTACGAATAGCTTCTGCTACATCTTTGGCCTTACCAATACCTACTCCCACTTTACCGTTGGTATTTCCAACAACAACTAAAGCACTGAAAGAAAAGCGTCGGCCACCTTTTACGACTTTTGCGCAACGGTTAATAGCTACGACTCTTTCCTGAAAATCAAGTTTATCTTCTGTAGTTAACAAATTACTTTCCCGTTGTTAAAATTTTAAACCTGCTTCTCTGGCAGCATCTGCCAAAGCTTTTACTCTTCCGTGATAGAAATTTCCACCCCTGTCAAACAGGACAGTGGTAATTCCCTTTTCCACAGCTTGCTCACCAATTCTTTTACCAAGTAATTGGGCTTGTTCCAATTTTGCTTTCCCCTCGCTGGCTGTTCTGAATTCTTTAGCCGTTGAGGATACCTGTATTATAGACGTACCACTGACATCGTCAATAAGCTGGGCTATCATATGTTTCAGGCTACGTGAGACACAAAGCCGGGGTCTCGCTTCAGTACCACTAATGGTCCTGCGAATCCGGGCATGCCGTTTTTTTCTTATTTTTACTCTATGTTCTGTTACTGACATTTTTATTACCTAATGTTATTTGCGCCCATTATCAGGCTTTTTTCACTTCTTTTCTTCTGACATATTCATCAGCATAACGAACGCCCTTACCTTTATATGGCTCAGGTGGCCGAAAATCGCGAATATTAGCAGCGACCTGACCTACCAGACACTTATCTGCGCCAGAAACGCTCACCTTATTATTTCCGTCCATTTTTAATTCAATACCTTTTGGTGGATCAAAAAGAATAGGATGGGAATATCCAAGCAGAAAATTTATTGATTTCCCTTTCTGCTCTCCACGATAACCAACTCCTACAATTTCAAGATTCTTGGTGAATCCTTCTGAAACACCTTTAACAAGATTGGCTACTATCGCCCGACTGGTACCATAAAAAGCCTGTGCTTTTTTATTGGTAGAAGTACACTGAAACGAAAGTATCTTATCTTCCAACTTAAAGGAAATCTGATCATCCACACAATGTGAAAGTTTACCTTTTGGTCCTTCTACAGAAACAGTTTGCCCCTGAAAGGATACCTTTACCGAATCCGGTATTTGTATTATTGCTTTACCTATACGTGACATATTTAATCACCACACTTTACAAAGAACTTCACCACCACAATTTAACTTGCGAGCTACTTTATCTGTTACGACGCCCTTAGATGTCGAAACAATTGCCATTCCAAGTCCATTAAGCACCTTAGGAATCTGCTTTGCACCGGAATAATTGCGCCTTCCCGGTGTACTCACCTTCTGTAACCCATTAATCACAGGTGCAGAATCGTGATATTTCAACATTATTTTGATTATACCTTGTTTGCCGTCATCGACAATTACAAATTTTTTTATAAAACCTTCTTCAACAAATATTTTTAAGATATCCCGCTTAAGATTTGAAGAGGGAACATCAACTGAAGGTTTACCTGCCATTAACGCGTTGCGTATTCTGGTTAATAAGTCTGCTATCGGATCGCTATGCATATTTCTTTCTCTTTATTTATTTAGTATGGATAAGTTACCAACTCGATTTTGTGATTCCAGGAATTTCTCCCGCTAACGATAATTCTCTGAAACAAATACGGCAAAGCCCAAACTTACGCATGTAAGCTCTTGGGCGGGCACATCGTCTACAACGGTTATACCCTCTTACCGTATATTTCGGAGTCCGTCTGTTTTTTTCAATTAGT
>JADFYW010000178.1 GCA_015232855.1 Fibrobacteria bacterium | reverse complement strand
TCATACCCTAAAGCGAATTCTGTTATGGAACCAAGGTCAGCGGTATTGCCTGTGGTAGAATGCCATTCCGTACCGTTCAGATAAATACGCATATACTCGGTAGAAGTATTTTTGGTAAAGGTCCAGTTGTTCCAGGCCCCTTTATAATCGCCCGGCGCATCAGCAGTCTTGCTTATAGTCTCACCATTAACTGTAAAACTGACCGAAGAAGTGGAATGAGGCAGATAACAATATACCTTTGCTGTTGAATTATAATGAGCAAGAAAAACAAAATCCCACTGTGGCTGAAGTGCGTCCCCGTATTGCCAAAGGTTAATTGTTATCTCACTGGTTGCTCCCTGAAGTGACAGTGGGGACAGCTCAATACGGTCATTGCCTTCAAAATCCGCAGCACCGCCTATATTGCCCGCAACAGCTGCCGGCCCTGTACTGGTGCCCATCTGAGTACGGTCAGAAGAATTCACCACAGAATCCAGATTATTTAAATGCCAGACCCCCAGAAAATTTTTTCCAGGTTGAAACACTGCTTTTCCATTACTGCTGTCCGCAGCACTTCCGTTTCCCCAATACATGGTAAAACTCTGGCTGCTGTTGTTGCCGTAAACCGTATCCGCTAACACCCAGATTTCGGCAGAATCTACCGCATCACTCCAGCGTTCAATTTCATAGTGCATATGGGTACCATCAGACTTAGCAAAGCGGATATCTTTTCCATTGGTATTTGCCTCACTGAAAGTGAAATTACTGCTGTTCAAACGAACCAGAACCGGAAAGTTCAAAACATTGTCCGAAACATCCGCTCCGGTAGATGTCGTATTCAGAAATACAGAGGAACTATAGGTCCAGGTTCCGTAATTTTCAGAGGACAAATCGTATTCCAGCAACACCTGGTCCGGCCGCTGGTTTTGATAAGTGAGTTTAATCCAGTCAGCAGAGCGTTCAGTACTCGATACCCGGAACTCATCCACATAGCCGTCATAAGATGAAGCATGGGCCGTAGTAGCTCCCAGGGTAAATGCCGTTACCGTACCGCTCACCTCATTTGTGTTCCCCGGGTCAGCAACAAGTTCAACCCCGTTTACATATATCTTCATATAACCAGTGGAAGTGTTTTTCGTGAATGCCCAATAGTTCCAGCGACCTTCCCAGTCTCCGGGGAAGTAATTGTTAACACTCAGATTATCAAGCGTATTTCCGCAATTAAAATGGATTGCCATAGTAGAATGGGGTAGCAAAGAACTCAAAACCGTTGTCCCGCCAACCATTGCCCAAAACATATAATCAGCCTGCGGCTGAATTGCAGCACCATAAATCCAGAGGCTCACGGTTATCTGGGAAGTGACATCGGCAAGAACACCTCCCGGAAGGTCGATATAATCCGCATCGTTATAGTTAGCTGCATGGCCTATGTTACCGCCTATGTCAGAAACACCTGTTGGACTGCCATCGTAATCACTGTTTGTCGCATCATCAACATCCGTCACATCATTCAGATGCCATACGCCTTCCCAGTTTTTAGAGGTGTCAAACACACAAGCACCGCAGGAACGGTCATCAGTGGTGGCCCGGCCCCAGTACATTTTGAAATACTGGCTTGAATTGTCACCATAAACGGTATCAACCAGCACCCAGATTTCCGCTGAATCGGCAGCGTCACTCCAGCGCTCTATTTCGTAGTTCAAATGGGTACCGTCTGATTTGGCAAAGCGAATATCTTCACCGTTTGTTTGTGCCTCGGCAAAAGTAAAGTTACTACTGTTCAACCGTACCAGCACCGGAAAGTTTTCCACATCATCAGAAACATCCGCACCAGTTGCCGTAGTGTTCATATAGTACGATCGGTTATAAGTCCAGTTAGCATAGTTTTCTTCATGCTGAACCAGAGTCTGAGCGGATTTCTGGTTTTCGTAACAGAGCCGCATCCAGTTTGCTGAACGAGCTGCACCTTTGGATATCCTGACCTCGTCCATGTTCCCGAGATAGTCATCTAAACTGAAGTCTCCCCCCTTGCTGAATATACCCAGGTAAGCAGGACCTGTATAATCAACCACATCAAAGGCAGTTTCTGTTCCAACATTCGATCCATTTATATAAAATTTGAAATTACTTCCGTCCCTTACTACCGCGATATGGGCCCATTCAGATGTTGGCACTGCACCGGTTGAGAATTTCCAGGTCGCTGCGCCAGAGGCATACTTAACGAATTCTATCGTGTTGTTTGGAAAGATCCTTATTGCCATAAGGTCTTCCGTGTCATTAGTATAATCGGTATATTGCTCAAATATCGGATTATATCGATCACCGGAAGAATTCATCCAGGTAGAAAAAGAAAAATCACCACTCCCGAAATTCCAGTCGTCTGAATCGGCAATTTCAATGTAGTCCGCATTCCCGTCAAAAGCCCTTCCGTCTGCCATTAACCCGGACCCATTAACCGAAGTACTGCTGCTGCCGTCATTATTCCCGCTGGTGGCATCCAGTAAACTGTTATCCAAATGCCAGACCCCTTCAAAGTTATTAGATGCGGCAAATACATTTTCTCCATTGGAAGCAGTGGTTTGACTTCCCTTTCCCCAATACATGTAAAAATACTGACTGGCATTGGTCCCGTATACCGTATCTATCAATACCCAGATTTCTGCCGAATCCTTGGCATCACTCCATCGCTCGATTTCATAGCTGATGTCCGTAGAACCATCAGACTTGGTAAAGCGGATATCATCACCATCGGTGTCTGCTTCAGAGAAGGTGAAATTGGTGGAACTGAGTTTGATAAGGACTGGGAATTCTTCCACGTCTCCGGTTACATTGGAACCTTGTTCGGTGGTGTTGAGGTAGATTTTTCGGGAGTAGCTCCAGCTGGAGTAGTCGGCGGAGAAAAGGAGAATGGGGAAAATTAGTGTGAGAAACAAAAGTATGGCGTACGGTGTACGCGGCGCGCAATGCGTCGCTTTTTCGCCGCTTTTCCTGTATCCTGCCTCTACCATAATAACTATATTATTATACCGCGAAAATTGTCAGATTTAAAGACTTATTTTCCCCTATGTGACGCAGATCACATTTCCAAACTGAACAATAAAGCCTTTCGATTGGGGTTTCTTCAGTTTTTTACTCCATTTATTACAAATTATAGCCCATTTATGACTGGATTACCATTAATAATCCATTTGTAAACGCCTATGATTTAAGGAATTATAACGATTGCACCAGAAAATATCTCTTGTATTCCACATTCACGTATTTTTTAGCTTTTTGAGTTACGATATTCAAATAATCAAGGCTAAAATTCTACCTGCCGCAAACAAAAAATACGCTCAAAATCCACCCCTGTTTGAACATTTGTACCCAGAGGAGATTGTCATATGAATCTGTTCTGCATTTTTCCGAGGATACTTTAAATTATTTCTGTTATTTCCAATATATTTTAGGGAGCATTATTGATCTTTTCCAGGGTTAAAACAAGAGCTTCTCTGGAGAAATCCAAGGTTATCACATTTTTATTAATTCTGCCTGCCGCAAACAAAAAATGGGGGACCCGGGGCAAGAACCCTGTCATAAATACCTTTCAACCCTCAATAGCGAGATATCCGATTATAATTTGCCTGTTCTTAGAGACAATCTATTTAACAAATAATTACTTTTTTATTAAATTTATTTGTCAAATAAATCATTTTATAGTAAAATATGGTTTATGGAACGAACAATTCAACCTGTTCTTATACAGCATCTGCTTAATCCGCTTAAAAAAGAAACTATAGTCATAGAAGGTGCCCGACAGGTCGGGAAATCACATCTTGTCATGAAGTCACTTGACTATATCAAAACCCATGAAAATATTAAATGCTTTTCTTTTGATTTAGAAAAAAATGCCCGGCTCCGACGTTCAATCAGCCAAACAGAAGATTTCGCAGATTTTAAGGACCTTATGCAGGACCAATATAAGGTGAAAAACAATTCCATTCTTTTTTTGGATGAGGCCCAGGAATGTCCGGGTTTATCACATTATGTAAAATCTTTTAAAGAAGACTGGCCCGAAGTAAAAATCATTCTCACCGGATCATCCATGAACCGGTTTTTCCCTGAAAATATACGGATTCCTGTTGGACGCATTCAAAGCCTCCGGGTCTTCCCCTTCAGTTTTTCTGAATTCATCAGGTTCATTCATGGAGAAGAGTTGTATTATTTTCTAACCTCCGCTCCAAAGAAAGTTTCTTCATCTCGGCACCGGTTTCTATTGGAACAATATGATAATTATTTACGTACCGGCGGATATCCGGAGGCGGTAAAAGCACTTTTTAATAAGGAAAGTCCTATACCGATACTGGAAGACATCATAGGAACACAAAGAGAAGACTTTCAGCGAAAAGAGGCTTATCAACCCAAATTATTTGATAATATATTACAGGCAGTTGCCAATAATATCGGTAGCCCTTCAAAATATTCACAGATTGATGCCACAAAATACCATACTAAAAACGCTATGGAAGCCATGAAGGCCTGGCATATTGTCCACGAAGTGAATGCTCATTCTTTTGATCCCAAACATTCGGCCTTTTTGCCTAAACGTTATCTGCACGATGCCGGCATAGTTAACATGATGAGAACGGTTGCCGTTCCACAAATCAGTGTTCTAAACACAGTTCAGCCTGTTCTCCGGACACCGCTTGGCGGATTGTTTGAAAACCTTTTATTACTTAATCTTCTTGAAGGGCAAACAGCCGCTAAAACAATCGGGTCCTGGAAAAAATCTGCGAATACCGATATTGAAGTCGACTTTATTGTAAATAATCCCGATAATACGAAAAAAATCCCTATTGAGTGCAAAGCGGCTCTTCAGTTTAAAAAGAAGCATTATAAAAACATTCTTTATTACCTGTCTGCCACCGGCCAGACACACGGCATTGTTGCTTCAGCCGCTCCGTTTCAGAAGCTCGTTGTAGATAATAAATACACCATTGTAAACATCCCGGTATATTTATGCACAAGAGAAAACATCATTGCATATGTATCCTAAAATAATTTCAGACCAAAGCCCCAACCCAGTAGGCAGGATTAGGTGTCAGCGCTTTGCGTCACCTTGAAGCTCGCCAAAGTACCATTTTTGAGAACTGGCTCGGTTCATGAATCCTGCCTACTGGGCGCAATTATTTTCGGGATCGATACCCGCCCGCACAATCCCCTGTCGGTATACCCCGATGTATTTCCCGGACGAACTGGTGAATTTGACCCGCCAAATATACACACCACTTCCTACGTAATTTTCCTGCAGGTCCTTTTGGTTCCAGACCAGCCAGCTTTTGAGCCCTTGGGGCGAACGTCTTACGGGGTTTTCAAGTTCGCCACAATAGCCAAAGGATTGAATCGACTGATGCACGAACTTCCCCAGATGATCAAATATTGTTATTTCTGCCATATAGCGATCCGTCGAAAGTACTTGTACGGTACTGAGGCAATTTTCAGGATATTCCGTATTCCCCCTGATTTCAATTATTCCCGATCCACAAAGATCTCCTGAGGGGCTAACGGTTCCGTCATTTTGAAGCCCTACAGGTTTTACCCAATGGCGGGCATAGGAATACCCGCCGTCCTCGTTTGTAACCATAACAACATCCCTACCCAGTAGCACCTTTCCATTTCCATCAATATACAGGTTCGCTGAAATTGAACGCGGATCCGCAAGGGACGAACCAGTAACAGGAACAAAAATATTTGAATTATTAATGGGATTCGGGTTCTCCACCCCGGTAATTGTTTGCGGCAGGCCCTGTGGAGTATTAGCTGCGGGGGAAGCATCCGCATAAGGAGCCGCCGGATTCAGAAACAACAAATCGTTTACCCGAGGTTTTATGTTATCACTGCCATTGTCAACAATAAAAGTCCACACCAGACTATCCGGCCCCTGCACCTGGGGCCGAAAGCCTGATATTGAAATCAGAGGATATGCGTCAGATCGTTCCATGTTTGGACTCATAAAAAGAAACAACGAATCCCAGGGATTACCAGCTGAATGTAATGGACGTATTTTTTCCGATAAGGTAATAACCAGCGTATCCGGTTGTTTCTGCAAGTATCCCTCGGCGTCTTTGTAATAGCTGTCGTCAGAAGGACTTTTTGTTGCGGACACAACAACGGGACCGATACCATCTTCAATCACAGCTGATTGTCCCTGGAACCATATTCCATCCGGCAAAGTCAGTTCCGGAGGATTTGCATTATCAATCGCTGTTACACCCTGAGGAAACAGGGACAGCGACTTGTCCAGTACGCCGGGAAGTAATACTGCTATCGTACTTAAATCGCCATTTACGTAACCGATTTCAGATTGGAGTGGATCCAGAATATTATAAGAGGCACTATAGCCTTGCAGACCCTCGCCGTTCCAGTCTATGGAGGTGATTTCCTTCGGTAATTCTGTAATTACCCCGGCAAAAGAAATATAGATTGAGTCTGCCTGTCCGTCGCTGTTGCCATCTACTATCCAGGCCCGTTTTACGGGAACATAAGCACCCTCAATAGTAAGTGACGAACGGGCATTCCCTTTCCTTACGGTTACAATCATTGAATTGAAAGCTGAAACCAAGTTAAGGGTACCCTCTATTATATTATTACGCAAATTTATTTCTTCCCCAAATCCTAAATAAAACAAGCCTTCAAAAACCCCACTATTCACGGCTGTTTCATAAACCAATACATCAAGACTGTCGCCACTGTCGCTTTGCAGTTTTACTTTAAGTGTATCGGCAGTATACAACCCCGGAGATTTGGCGGTAAGCCGAATAGCCAGTTGATTCCCCTCTGCCTCTGACCAGTTGCTGACCGGGTTCCCCTGCAGATCATAAAACCCGATCCGGGTAATCGTCGGGTCCATTATAGTCACCTGCCCTGTAGCTTCAGTACCATAGATCGGGTCCCGGTAAACCACCACAATATTATCTATATCCTGGCAATGCAGTATATCATCTGTTAATGTGCCACTCACCGCTTCTTCTTTTAAGACGGTTGCACAATATTTTCCTTCTGCCAGGGAAGTCTGCACCAAAGCAATATCTTCCAGTCGGTCTCCAGAGGAAGCACATTCGATTTTATCAAGTAAAACCGTATCCACAGATGCCTCAGAAAAGACCTGGTCGGTAACACAGACCTGAACTAAAGAGGAACTCCTTCCTGGCTCCAAATTGTTAATCGGGTCAGTAATTTTCAAGTTTTCTTCCGAGTTTCCCCGGGCGGTAATCAAAGATGCCTTGGCCGAATCTCCTTCCAGAATTTCCGCACTACCGTTTAAATGGGTCGCGACAATAGCCATGATTTTCCCCTTGAAGTAAAGCTGTAATATTCCATCTCCGGAAATAGAGACAGGGCTGTCCGCAAGTTCAACGGCCGCCCCCCAAATACCTAGTTCACCCTGTTTCTGTATAAACCGAAGACTTATCAGTTCTGTATCTGAAAATTTCCTGCCCAGAGCGTCCGTATTAACAATCGATACCAACGCCTGCTTCACACTTACTGATGGGATATAATCGTCGGAATAAGTAATATATACATTTCCAGAACCGGCATCCCAGATCCCCCCAGCCATCAGGGCCGTAGGCATTGACCAGTCTTTGTTGGTGAACATGACCTGCCCGGGCATTTGGGTCGGTACGCCATAGCCAATAATATCACTATATTCTGTTTGAGTAATAGGATTCACATAACTCACTTTTAGCTCATCTCCTATCCGTATTTCAAAACTGCCATTCCCGGATTGCACCGGGGGCGACTGATTTACGGAGACCGTTATGCCGTATTTCCCAGGAGTAATTTCCTGCAGCTTATATACTTCTCTATCTGCGGGACTGGTATTTCCTTCCCCTTTTTTGTTACTCAGCGTTACCACATACTCGTCCAGGCGGGTCGGATCAAACACCGCATCTTCCACAACTACATACAGCATATTTTCTGTTCCGTTAAGCGACTGGGTCAGTTCCTTCCAGTTTTCATCGGCAAAATAAACCTTAGCTATTTTTGGTGCCGGTTTAACCGGGAATGAGCCACTTACCTGGTCCTTTTCATTGTATGGATTTGTCCAGTTCACTGCTATGGTATCATAATAAGATGCTTCAATAATGGTATTGCCCAAAATAGCCAGCCCTACTGAAAGTACGGTGGTTCAGGCCTATGCCTCTAAAGAAGGTTGGAATAGCAGCGATACGATTACAGAAAACTATGTAAAGCGTGAAGGTAAGTCTGTATTACAGTTATCCAAAATTACCGGGGAACCGCTTGGTGGTACAAGTAATTTATCGGAAGATGACAGTGTGTTTGTTATTCGGCTTACCGTACCCTAT
>JADFYW010000177.1 GCA_015232855.1 Fibrobacteria bacterium | reverse complement strand
GAAATTCTCTTTGCGTTACCTTTGCGTCCTATGCATCTTTGCGGTAAGTGTTTTTGCTGACTGGTCAGCCTTCAGGGGAAACATGGCCCGCACGGGATACACTGCAGAAACAACCGGACTACCCGCTGAAGCTCCAGAGTGGACAATTACATTCAAAAAACCGATTGTATCATCACCTTCTGTTGTGAATGGTATTGTTTACGTAGGTTGCAGGGATAGTGTGTTTTATGCTATAGACTTGTACTCCGGGAGTATCCTCTGGTCCTATAAAACCGGCGGTTGGGTTGATTCTTCTCCTTTTGTAACCCAGGACAAGGTACTGGTAGGAAGTAGAGATGGATATATTTACCAATTCGACAATGAAACCGGCAGATTAATTTTCCGTTTAGCAGCAGGGCTACAGCTTTCTTCTCCGGTTTTGACGAAAGGAGGAGAAATACTCTCTGGTATTGGGCCTCCTTATAACCGGTTTTCGGTTTTCACGCCGGACGTGGTCGGTCCGGAATGGGCCCAGTATTTTACTCAACCCTCCTATTCTTCTCCCGCAGTTCAAGATGATATAGCGGTTATTGCTTCTAACGAGGGTGTGTTATATGCTATAAATTATGAAACACACAAAATTCTCTGGCAGTTTAAAACAAATGGCGGGGCCTATCTTTCAACACCCTCAATTAAAGACAGCATTGTTTATTTCGCACCGGGAGATTACGACCCCTATGTGTATGCCCTTGATCTTTTGACCGGAAAAGACCTGTGGGTGGATGAAGAAGAATCATTATCCCTTGCAAACAGAGGCGGCGCCATAACCGGAGCGTATCCCATGCTCCTGCACCAGCTCAGTCTTATGAAACCTACTCACCGGAAAGCAACTCTTAACTTTCTCAATGGCCAACAACATCCCCTGGCAAAAGTTATGCAGTCAAACAAGCAGAACAAAACGGGTTCTGACGGTATCATTCCTGGTGGCGGAGGAATAAAGACCTCTTCGGTCACCGTTGGCACTGAGAACCTCTATGTAATCCAGCGCGAACTGGGTTACAGTAATGATGAGGAAATGAGACCGGTTTCCCGTTACACCTTATTTGCATTAAATAAAAATACAGGACTCAAAACCTGGGACTTTTCTGCTGTACAGGGACATCCCGCACCAGGTTATAATTCATCTCCAATTATGGCCGGAGACAAAATATTCTTTGGCTGGGGTGACGGGAAAATGTATGTGCTCCAGGCGTCTTCAGGAGAGGTCTTGGGAGAAAGAGAACTGGATGGACACATTGTTTCTTCCCCTGCTGTGGCCGAAGGTAAACTGGTAGTTGGCACCATGAATGGCACGCTGTATTCTTATGCCCTCAACGCTACAGCCCCTGGCCTTAGTTTTGAAAAAAGCACCTATTGCTACCCCAATCCAGCCAAAGGCGATTTTTCTCATATCCAGGTTTATGTAACAAAAAGCGCAAAAATTGAAATCATCTTTTATAACATTGCCCAACGGCCTATTCTACGAAAATCAAAACAGCTGAGTCCTAATGAAAAATGGACCTATGACTGGAAACTCACCAGTGTAGCAAATGGAGTATATTTCGCACGTGTTTCAGCCAAATATTCAGATGGCAGTAAAGACAGAAAATTCCTGAAAATCGGGGTACTACGGTAAACATGGTTATGAAAACACTTTTACTCATCTTTGTACTCTTGTTTCTATGCACTCAAAGCTGGAGTGATGAATATGATAGAGACTACGCCAGAAGTGCTGCAGTATTCCTTCAGCTTCCAGCTGACGCGGCAACTGCAGCCCTGGGAACCACAGGAGCGGCCTGGTCAACTGACGGTGGTGGACATCAGTACAATCCCGCACTCCTCTCATTTGTAGGTGGAGTTAAAGCCGGGGTAATGTATTGCTTAATGCCCTTACTTCAAAAGCATCAAGCGGCAGAATTTGCATACAAATTGCCGGGGAACATCGTTATGGATATTTTTTATGACGGCTATATGGTATACAATCTTGAAGGCCGTGATAACAGTGGGAACTTAACAGAAGATTTTAATTTCCATGACAATGCTTTGGCCATCGGCTTAGCGGGGAAAACCATACCAGAATTTTCTTACGGTATCAGAGCCAGATATTTATCTGCCAAGCTCGAAAACGGGATTTCATACGGTTATGGTTTTGACATTGGCATAAGTTACCAACCCTTCCCATTCCTTACTCTGGGGATCAGCGGTCTCAATATAGGATCAAAAGTGACGTGGAGTACCGGACATGAAGATCCCGTTTTACCGGAAGGTCGGACTGGAGTTTTTTTCACCTTCCTGGAAAACAGCCTTTCCTTTGGTGGAGATCTGAAAACAGGGAAAGATCTACCGGTGGACGGCACCGTTGGCGCGGAATACATATTATTCAATTCAATTGCAATGCGGGCCGGACTCACTCATTTCCGGGACCTCGATTATTCTTTCGGTACCGGAATTCGTTATAATGAGTTTGTCATTGATTATAGTTTTCAACGTCCTTCGTCGGAAATTGGTGCTGCTAATCGTATTTCTATTACTTTCATTCATAATTTTGAAGAATAACGGGTTTTTGGCATGATGCCCAAAATATTTTTCTTTTTTCTTTTATGTATAACCCCCTCTCTTTACGCTATACCTTCTTATTTCATTCAGAATTTTGTAACGGATAATCAAGTTCAAATACCGGATTCCAGTATTTTTATTCCCCATGCATCTCCAGAGAAACAGTGCGCACATCCCGACAGTCTTCCCTCCAATCTCATTTTCCTCAGACTTAAAGATAGTCTCAGTAATTATCGGTTAATACCAGGCGAATTTCTTCCCCGGAAATTTTCTTCTTTACAGGCCTATCCAATACCCAATGTACCTCTACAAGAGGCTATTCGTTTCACTTTTTTTACCAAGTCAAAATCATTTCCCTCTGAGGATATTCCTGAATTATACTTTTGTAACAAATATCTCTATACCAGGCACACAGGTCCCGTTTATTATTATAAAGGGATAGAATGGATTACCTTGAAAAAGGAATTCAGAGCGCCGGGACAATATATAATACAAACAGTCCCCCCCCATGCTGAAGTATACATAGACGATAGAAAAATAGGCAATGCCCCGGTTATCTATTCTTCTATTTCTTTAAGAGCTTTAGCGATTAAAGTAAAACAAAACGGTTACTATGAAAAAGTTATACCGGTCTATTTTATGCCGGGAGTTATTTCCCCTATTAAAGTGACCCTTACTAAAAACGTATTTCCCATTAACGATAGTTTATGGATAGACGAATTTTCCAGGTTATTTGTGGCCGCTCAAAAAGACATTCAAACTTGTCTTTTAAATTCTGATAAAATTGCTAACAAACTTTCCTCTCTGAAGAAACAGTTTGTTCCCACTTTAGACGCCTTTGAGAAGCAGTATCCTGGTTTTGAAAACAAAATACCCGAAGAAACTATTCTGGAAAATGATCATAGAAAAACAGTATATGAAGCCGAACTCAAGAAACAAAAGCAAATACTTATCCAGCGTTTTAACCGGGTTGATTCTACAGGACGGGCAATATCCGACCGTTTGGACAGTGTAATATATGCATATGAATTTGTGTACCATTCCGACACGCTTCCAGGTTCAAGTATTGAACATCTGGAGAAACTTCCAGATAGTGATATCTGGCGAATAAAAATCAAAGCGGTAACTGCTCCATGGAAATTTAAGTTTTCAGGTAAAGGAATCCTGCCTCGTAGCTTTACCCCATCCAAAATAAACACATCAACCTTACCAATAGTGGTACATCATTGGAACCAACAGTATCAAACAAAAAAAGGGACTCATTATAATATCGGTTTAGACAGTTTGGAATTGTGCATACAAAATAAAGTAGTTCCCATCACCGGAACCTTTATTTTTCCAAAACAAATTCGAAATTCCCGACAATACCATCGGGCAAGAGAAAGAGCCAATTATTACAAAAAAACAATTCTTCAGCGGAAAAAAGAACAATCTGCACATAAAGCCGCATTAATAGCCCAAAGCAAAAAACAGCGGAAAAAAAGAATAAAAGTCATACTAAAAAACACCATGCAATACACCTCTGCAGCTGGTTTTTCAATTGCTGCGGGTTGTCTATGGTATATGGCCCGTTTGCGCACAAAGAGTGCTAATAATAGTTACCACAGATACCAGTCATCAGTAAATACACAAGACGCGACTTACTATCGGCAACAGGTGGTACAACACGATGGTAACGTTAAAAACTATTACCTTATCAGTGGGATAAGTTTTGGATTTTCCTTTTTTTTACTCACCTTTTAAAATGTCTCTATTCTCAAACATACTCCCGTTGTTTTGTCTGTTTTTCCTGGCCTGTGAAAACAGGTACTTTGATAATCCGGTGGATCCGGAAAGCGCCTTTTATGTAAATGAACAGCTTGCTTCTGATACTAATAACAATAACATCGCAGACGGTTTGGAACCCGATATGGCATCTCTTTCTGCGGGATGTTACCAGACCAAAACCCTTGACTCCAGTTTTGAAATCTGTCTACAGGGCTTTTTATTACAAAAGACCGAACTCACCGAAGGAGAATACCGCACCGCCATCCAGGGTTATATCCCGGAACCAGAAACAGACTCTTTACCCATAACGGGTATCAGCTGGTTTGATGCTATTGCCTACTGTAATCGCCTCAGCACTATTCACAAGCTTGATAAGGTCTATATCATACAAGACGACAGCGTGTATTCAGATATATCAAAAAATGGTTTCCGGCTCCCTACCGAAACTGAGTGGGAATATGCTTACGGAGCTGGTGAAGAAGGTAAGTATTACTGGGAAGGAGATAGTACCGGGGCAAAGAACTACAGCTGGTTTAGTGAAAACGCAGAAGGACAACTGCATGCCATCGGGCAAAAAAAGCCCAATGCAAACGGCTTATATGACATGAGCGGAAATGCTCTGGAATGGGTACACGACTGGTATGGAGTACGAACTTTAGACAAAAGTTGGGCTGGTGCTGATTCGGGTATACAACGCATTGCTAAAGGAGGCAGTTTTTTTGACAAGGCCATCTACCTTGAACGAAATAATCGGCAGGCACTACGCCCCATTGTCACGCGAACTTATCTTGGATTCAGACTAGCGAGAACCACAGAAAACTAATTCAATGAAAAAAAAGTCGCTCATCATTTCTATCGCTGGTACGAAAATCACCCTTTTCATTTACAACCGTCTGATGTATGAAAAGATAAAGAACCGTTATCAAAAATATCTGCGTAAGCACAATTCAAATCCTATCCAGATTGAATGCCGGTTCACAAAACGTCCCTTAGCCAACAATTCCAAATTGGAAGTTATTCGCACCGCTATTGGCTATAAAATTATGCGGAATGACTTACATTTTACACTCAGGCACAATCAGGGTAAACTGTTTCTCACCCCATCAGTTTATGCTTTTGATGCTTTTCTTCGCGTCTTTTATTCTTCTTTTTTGCCTGATAACAATGCTCTTTTGCTTCATAGTTCAGGAATTGTCTATAAAAATAAGGCCTATGTGTTTTCAGGACCTTCTGGTGCCGGTAAAACCACCATAACCAGGCTTTTAAACAAAAAAACACTAAATGACGAAATTGTTGCGCTTAAAATTGTAAAAAACAAGCATGGTTCCACAGTAGCAGTTTATGCAACCCCCTTTTGGGGTGAAATGGGTTCCGGACCAGACTTTCAGCCTGAATTTAAATTAGCGTCAGTCTTTTTTTTAGAGAAAGATTATATTACGAGAAAAGAGTTGTTATCAGTAGAAGAAGCGTTACCAAAATTTATGCGATGCTGTTGTTTTTTTGAAAAAAACACTAAACAAACAAACAAAATGATGAATTTAGCTATTGAGTTTATTACAAATCTTTCGGTCTATAAATTATATTTCGCCCTGGATATAAAAATCAGCGACTTATAGCAGGAAATGAAGAGACAAAGGGTTTTATTATCAAAATCGAGCAAAAACAGATCTTACTACATTCGTTAAAGATGTTCGGGCATTTCCAGATTAGGGTAAATGGCTGGAGTATGTGGCCATTCATAAGACCAAACGATACCCTGACCGTATCACGCGACTTAGGCGCGCCCTATTTTGGCAAGGTTGTCGGATTTTTTAATGGCAATCAATTCATCGCACATAGAGTTGTAAAGGTTTCCGAAGAGAGAAGTAAAACGTATTTTTATTTTCAGGGTGATTTATACCCCTTTAAATTAAACCGGGTAGAACAGCAGGATATAGTGGGCACGGTAACCTCAATTCACAATCGTGGCAAACGTATTAACCTCTGGTTTTCAAGTCCCTGGTGTGTATTTCCTTTTTTTATATCCTTACCCACACGTGGCATATGGCATCTTCATGGTTTTCTTTCCAGATTTAAAAAGGTGTTTTAATTTCCCTAACATAAAATGAATCAGGAAAAAAATAAAATAAAAAAAATGCATAAAGCAAAGCGAACCTATTCCCCTCCTAAGGTGGAATCAGAGGATGTATTTGAACAAAATGCACTTGCATGTGGAAAATGCCGTGATATACCCATGCGCCAGCACGGATGTATGCGTTTTGTTGGCCTTTCCTAGATTTTCTTCTTCCAAAGATATTTTTGCAAAAGCCTCCAGGGCCTGATAACATAATACAAGAAAAAGAATGTGGGTGACAAAGGTTTATAATACCAGTCATAAATTGTTGTGGTAATTAGTAAATAAAACAAATAATGAAGCTTATCAAATACACGTTCTTTAGTGCGAAGGACCAACCTCGTACTTTGTATCAAATCATCTCCCACCACTTCATTCTTTTGTAATAATTTCCGGAGGCGCTCTTCCGCAATTTTTCTAGCAGAAATATCTGAATCAATAAGATGTATTATTTCCTCTGGAATTACAGCGTTAAAAAGCACATTGAGCATTACAAGAGAAATACAGAGTACCCGCTGGTAACCAAGCTTAATCGATTGTTCTTCAACCTTTGACCAATTCAAGCCTGGATAAGTAGATATGGTTTGAGCAAGGTCCATAAATAATCTGAGTTCAAGCCATTCATGCTTATAGGCATGAAGACATAAACTCGAAAAAAGATCTTCAGGAGATAAAAAAGGAAACTGAGTGTCCCAATGGGTAATTTGCCGGGAACGCGGTTTCAACATCTGTATGTCGAGCTTGATATTATGAAGCCTTGGCATCAATCGCCATTGGAACTCAAGAACCTGTTGTTTCTTTTCAGAATAAAAAACAAAAACATTTTCAGATTTTGCATACGCTCGCTCCTGAACTAAATTAAGGTCCATTGCCGGTTCATACTCCTCTTGAGACAATAGTATTTTAATTTTAGATAAATCTTTTTGATCAATAATAAAATCCAGATCATTACATACACGCAAAAGCGCATTTTTATAAATTTCCTCACCTAGCAAAGGGCCTTTATAAGGAATTACGTTTATTCCTTCTTGAGCAAACAACTTGAGTATTCGTTCAAGTTCATCTATCTGCCAGATGATTCTCCTGGTATGGGACAATATTTGGGGCCGGACCTTATCAATTATCTCAGCAGGAACATAAGAAGAATCCAGTTTCCGTAAATGATTAAATAAAAACGGCGTAATCCGATGAAATTTCGCCAGTTCAAAGACCATTCGCCAATCAAGATCTTGCCTGCAATACTGAAGAAAGTCTTCCTTTTTAATAGAGGAAACAGCATATTGCGCCGAAGCCAAAATAAGCCTGTTTTCAGGGGGCAAGGTATTCAAAAATGAAATACTGGACTTCGCTGTTTTAGCGGTAGGGGTCATAAACCCGAAAATAAACCTTACCAGTCAAAAAGTCCATTTATACCGGGGAGAAAATTTTGGAGTTTTACAGGCTTCAATTAAGAAAAATTAAAAGTCCTCGTGTTCGCAACTGGCTTCATACTCAGAAAGCATGGTTTTGCGGGCACGATACAAGCGGACTTTAACAAGACTCTCAGAAATATCAAGAAAAGAGGCGATTTCCTCAATTGATTTGTCTTCAAGGTAGTGTAAAACGATTACAATCCTCAGTTCCAGAGGAAGTATTTCAATGAGTTTAGCCGCAAAAAGCTTATTTTCAAGTTCTTTGGGATTAGTATGACTCTTCGAATCAGTATAATACTCTACATCCTGCACTTCTTTTTTTCTTTTCCTTTTCCTGTAGATGTCCCTCGCTGTATTTATACCAATAGTATAAATCCAGTTTTTGAGGCTGCTTTCCTTCGAAAACTTGTGCCTATTATGGTATAACTTTGAAAAAGTCTCCTGCACAGCGTCCATTGTATCATCTTTATTACCCAATATCCGCCAGGCAAGTGAATATACCATACCCGTGTACTCTTTCACCACTAAAGGAAAATCAAGGGGATTACCTTTCACAAGTCACTCCCCTGGGAGTATTTCCTTTTTTCA
>JADFYW010000176.1 GCA_015232855.1 Fibrobacteria bacterium | reverse complement strand
GTTTAACCTGTTTTCCTGATATTCAAAGTTGTGAGAGCACTCCGGAATTATGCGTTATTTCTATCCCTACTGCCTTTGTGGAAAAAACGGTAAGCCAGGCAATTGCCACAGGGGTTAAAGCGGTAATCATAATCACTGCAGGTTTTAAAGAGCTTAATAAGAATGGAGCGGCTTTGGAGGGGAATATTGCCCGAATGTGTAAATCCAAAGGAGTGCATCTCTTAGGCCCTAATTGCCTTGGGCTTATTAATGTCAATCATCATATGAATGCCTCCTTTGCTCAACATATGCCAAGGCAAGGTGGAATTTCCATTATTTCTCAATCAGGTGCGTTATGTACGGCTATTCTCGACTGGGCTATGTCCCGGAATCTGGGACTTGCTAATCTCATTAGCATGGGAAATAAAGCGGATCTTTCAGAAACAGATTTTCTTACGGCTTTTGCGGAAGACGATGAAACTAAAGTAGTTGTAGGGTACCTGGAAAGCATCGGATCCGGCGATGAGTTTATGAAAGCTGCTGAGCATGCGGCTTCCCATAAACCTGTTGTCATGTTTAAGTCTGGTGTGACCTCTGCCGGTGGTAAAGCGGCCTCTTCCCATACCGGCTCATTAGCCGGAGCTGATATTGCCTATGGTGCTGCATTTAAGCGTTCAGGGGTAATACGAGCGGATACCTTTGAATCATTGTTTGATTATGCGATGGCTTTTGAAATGCAACCGCTTCCCAGAGGCAAGCGAGTGGCTATTATTACAAATGCCGGAGGCCCGGGTATTATGGCGGCTGATGCCGTGGAATTATCAGGAATGGAAGTATGTACTTTGGAAGGAGCCTCGGCTGCGGCTCTTAGAGATAAACTCCCTGCTGCTGCAAGTGTAGGGAACCCTATTGACGTGCTTGGAGACGCAGACCCGGAAAGGTATGCATTGGCCGTAGAAACTGCCTTAAGAGATGAAACGGTGGATGCGGTTATTATTATTCTAACACCTCAGGCTATGACCCGGGCTATTGAGACTGCTGAAGCGATTGCTGCCCAAAACAAACACACCAAACCCGTGCTGGTTTCTTTTATGGGTGGGCTGGACGTTTCTCCGGGAAGGGATGCTCTCATGAAAGCAGGTATTCCTGATTACCCAAGCCCTGAGCGGGCGGTGGCCGCCCTGCGGGCTATGGCGGAATACGCTGAATGGCGAAACAGACCACCACGCATTATTACCCGGTTTCCGGTTAACCGGAGAAGGGCTGAGCGCATAATTAACCGGCATATTCGTACCGGGCAATTCCAGATGGGGGAGGCTCAGGCCAAAGCTATATTACGGGCCTATAATTTTAATGTACCTCCGGGAGCGGTGGCTGCAACGGCAGAAGAGGCTGTGGAGCGTGCTAACAAAATTGGATTTCCGGTGGCCATGAAAATCGTTTCCAAGGATATTATTCATAAATCTGACATTGGCGGTGTTAAACTTAATCTGAATTCTACAGAAGAAGTGCGTGACGCGTTTGATCTTATGACTCTGCGGATAAAACAGAAAATGCCCAACGCATTTATAGAAGGTGTTTATCTGGAACAAATGTGCGGCCGGGGACGGGAGGTGATACTTGGTATGACCCGTGATCCCCAGTTTGGTCCCATGCTTATGTTTGGTCTGGGGGGAATTTTTGTGGAGGTAATGAAAGATGTGACTTTTCATATTGCTCCCATTACAGAGGCCGAAGCAAGGCAAATGCTGGAAACCACAAAATCATATGCCCTTCTTAAGGGAGTAAGAGGACAGCGGAGTGTTGATATGAATGCGATTGCACTGAGTCTTCAGCGTATCAGTCAGTTGGTAACTGATTTTCCTCAGATCATTGAGATGGATATAAATCCATTTATTGTGGGTCTTCCGGGAGACCCTTCCATAGCAGCTGATGCCCGTATAACCTTATCTAATCCGGGGGAGTCCCTATGAACACAATAAAACGTAATTTTGATCAAGACTGGCAGAACAAGTACCGGGACATGATTAAAACTCCCGAACTTGCGGTTAAAGACGTAAAAGCCGGCCAACGGGTATTTGTGGGAACGGGTTGTGCCCAACCTCAGGCATTATTAAACGCTTTAACTGCGCGGAAAAACCAATTAAGCGATACCGAAATCGTACACTTACTGACTATGGGGGATGCCCCGTATGCAGAAGAGGAGTTGTCCCGCTGTTTTAGAGTAAACAGTTTTTTTATTGCAGAAAATGTCCGTGATGTTATCCAGGAAGGTCTGGGTGATTATACCCCCATATTTTTATCCGAGATTCCCGGCTTGTTTATGACAGGCCAGTTGCCGTTGGATGTGGCACTTATTCAGGTTTCGCCTCCGGATGAGCGGGGAATGTGTTCTCTGGGTATATCGGTTGATATTGTGAAAAGCGCTGCTGAGAATGCGGCCCTGGTGATAGCCCAGGTAAATCCCAATATGCCCAGGACCCACGGAGAGAGTTTTTTACATGTACATGACATGGATGTGCTGGTTCCCGTTGATGCACCATTGCTGGAAGTTATACCACCCGAGCCAGATGATATCATTAAAAAAATAGGCCAGTTTATTGCTGCCCTGGTAGAAGATGAATCAACTATTGAGTTTGGTATTGGTGCCATACCCCAGGCCGTGATGGGATTTTTGCAGGAGAAAAAAAATCTGGGTATTCATACCGAAATGTTCACTGATTCAATTATTGATCTCATTGAGTCTGGTGCTGTTAATGGCAGCCATAAGTCTCTGGACCGGGGTAAGGTAGTAGCCAGCTTCTGTATGGGAACAAAAAAATTATATGATTACATCGATGATAATCCGGACTTTGTGTTTTATCCGACTGAGTATGTAAATAACCCTTATGTGATTAGCCGCCAAAATAAGCAAGTTGCGATTAATGTGGCATTACAGATAGATTTGACTGGACAGGTATGCGCCGATAGCCTGGGTATCCAGTTTTTTTCGGGAATTGGCGGCCAGGTTGATTTTAACCGCGGAGCTGCTGGTTCTCCCGGTGGAAGGGCTATTATTGCGATGCCTTCCACAGCAAAAAACGGAACAATTTCTCGTATTGTAACGATGCTGAGTCCCGGGGCAGGTGTGGTAACGACCCGTGGAGATGTGCATTATGTAGTAACCGAATACGGCACCGCGTACCTCCATGGCAAAAGTATTCAGGAGCGGACTCTTTCACTTATTTGTATAGCTCATCCCGATTTTCGTGAGCAACTGATTAAAGACGCGGTGGAAAATAAATATCTACCCAAATCTATGGCCAAGCTGGAGGGAAAAACTTTAGTTGGTCCACCTGATTTCAAATCGTCTTTTGTAATAAATGACGGTACACAGGTTAATCTCCGGACTATGCATCCTACAGATGAGCCACGGGTTAAAGATATGTTTTACACTCTTTCGCAAGAGACTATCTATTATCGCTTTATGTCCCGTTCTAAAAAAATTCAGAGAAATGAAATTCAGAACTTTGTATTTGTGAACCACCGTACTGAAGTTGCCATAGTAGCTACGGTGCCAGAGGCCCATGGTGAGGATATTGTAGGTATTGGGCGTTATTATTTGAACGAAGAAACTAATTTTGCTGAGGTGGCTTTTGTGATACGAGACTCCTGGCAAAACAAAGGTATTGGTGGTTTTCTTTTGTCTAATTTAGCGACTCTTGCCAAACGAAACGGTATCAGCGGTTTTACCGCAGAAGTATTGCCCACCAATAAATTAATGCAACGTGTATTTAATAAAAGTGATTTTAAAGTTACCAGCCAATTACAAGAGGATGTGGTGAGTTTTAAAATTGAGTTTTTAACGGTGGCAATGAGTATATAGCCTAACTCGTATCTGTTCAAATGCCGCTCTTTTCAACGCAAAGGCGCAGAGAACACAGAGGATCCGCAAAGACAGGAGGCCTTGCATTCTTTGCGTCTTTGCGTTGAAAAAGGGTTTGAGAATCTAACTAGATTCCGTTCAATATTACCTAGTTTTTGTAAATGAAAATAACGTGTCATTACCCGGCTTGACCGGGTAATCCATAAAATCATCGATTCTGGGATGGATCGCCCGGTCGAGCCGGGCGATGACATTGAGTGAATAGACAAGAAAATAGCATATATCCAATCCTGAACAGTAACTAATTATCTGTTCAGAATAACACTCTTTTAACGAAAAGGCAGGATTATTGGAAAGTTGGCTGCAAAGTTGAAAAGGATGTCTTGGATGTCTTTTAAAAGAACTATGGCTGCTTCACTAGTAATTAATTGGAAAATGATAATATTTAAACAGAAAAAAGAAAAGAGCTGTTTCGAATAATAATTCTTTTCGAATAAACAAAAAGTATTAAATTAGAACTACCTGGTTTTGTCTGTTTAAACGGGGGTTGTTTTGTTTTCGAACTTTTATATGGAAAATTTAATCAGATAATAAAACCGGTAATAAACAATGGAAAAGGCGCGAATAATAATTGTTGAAGATGAAGCCATCCTGGCCGAATTTTATCGGACGGTGTTAGTTGACTATGGGTATAATGTCGTTGCCATGGCCGATAGCGGTGAAGACGCTATAAGTGTGGCGTTGGCCCATAAACCCGATTTAATTCTCATGGATATTATCCTGAAAGGGGAGATGGATGGTGTGCAGGCCGCTCAAGTTATAACGAAGACTTCTGATGTTCCTATCATTTTTGCTACCGCTTATAGTAAAACAAGTATGTTGGATAAGGCAAAAAAAGTTTGTCCTTATGGATACCTGGTGAAACCCTTTGATGAGAAAGAACTGAGAGCCGCTATAGAAATGGGATTATATAAATATTCCATGGAAAAGAAACTCAGAAAGAGTCAATCCCGGTTTCGGTCCATTCTCGAAAGTATCAGTGATGGCTTTCTCGTTTTGGAAACGGATGATTTAGTAATAAGCTATTTTAATAAAGCCGCAGAGAAGTTACTCAATCGAACAGAGGATGATGTTTTAAACCAGTCGATATTCGAGGCTTTTCCAGAATTTAAAGGTTCTGTGTTTGAACTTAATTTTCGCAAAGCCTATACTGAAAAGCAATTTATTAATTTTGAATCTTATTTTGGAGTATCGCCTTATGCTAACTGGTATGATGTACGGGTGCATCCAGGAGAGAAAAGTATATCCATATATTTTGAGGTTACGACCAAGCGCAAAAAAATTGAAGAGCAACTGAGGCAGTCTGAAAAAATGCAGGCTATTGGCCAGCTTGCCGGTGGAATAGCACATGATTTCAACAACCAACTGGTGGTTATCATGGGGTTTGCCGAATTAGCAAAAAAAATGGTTGATGATAATTCCAAGACTGCGTTTTATATAAATAACATAATATCAGGGGCTTTACATTCTGCGGATCTCACAAAAAAAATGCTGGCATTTGCCCGGAAGGGAAAATATATCATCACGATGGTAAATATTAATGAAACCATATCTGAAGTCGCGTCCATTTTAAAGCACAGTATTGAAAAAAACATCATAATAAAGACTGATTTACAGGCTGAACCTTCCACGGTATCCGGTGATGTCTCTCAACTCGAAAATGCAGTATTAAATATTGCTCTTAATGCGCGAGACGCAATGCCCGATGGTGGAGAGCTCTCATTTTCTTCAAGTGTGGTAACTATTGACCAAAAGTATATCAACAGCAGAAACTATATCATTAAGCCGGGAGAATATCTAAAAATTTGTATTTCTGATACGGGAACAGGTATGGATAAAAAAACAATGGACCATATTTTTGAACCTTTTTTTACCACAAAGCCACAAGGCAAAGGAACCGGAATGGGTATGGCATCGGTTTATGGTACCGTGAAGAGTCATAGTGGCTCTATCGAAGTAGAAAGTACTCCAAACAAAGGAACATCCATTTCCCTTTTTCTTCCGTCTGTATCAGGGGCCGTATTAAAAAAAGAAATTTCGGAAGTACCGACCGTTAAACAGGGAAGCCGGATTCTTATCATAGATGATGAAGAAAGCGTAGCGGCTTCTCTTAAAATGACGCTTGTGAGTGAGGGATATCTGGCTGTCACCAGTAATAGCGGAAAAGAGGCGATTAAAATTTATCAAGACTCCTGGAAAAATATCGATTTAATTATTCTCGATATGATAATGCCCGAATTATCTGGTCAGGAGACCTTTTTTGAATTGAAGAAAATTAATCCTGATGTAAAAGTCATATTACTTTCTGGCTACAGTCTTACTAAAGAAATCAAGTCAATAATGAAAGACGGTGCCAAAGCCTATATCCAGAAACCGGTGTTAAAAAAGGATTTGGTAAGCACCATTTCCGGGGTTTTGAGTTATAAGAAAGCATAAGGTGTTTATAAATAAACTCACCGCAAAGGCGCAAAGAACGCAAAGATCACGCAAAGAAGAAAAAAACATATAATACAATGAAGAATATTCCTTTATGTTTTAACTAATATTCAATACCCTTTGCGGATCCTCTGCGTCCTTGGCGCCTTTGCGGTGAATTCTTCTATTACGGAACAACATCTAGTCAATACTATGGTCGGTTTTTTTGATAAGTATCCCTGCTATGGTGCCTTCTGAGCTGTAACTGCTTGTACGTGCCGGATTTTCTTGACTGTAGTTACCGACCACCTGGTTCATGATGTTTGATTTGATATTTATCTGGACTTCGATGGTGGCCTTTTTCAGGGTAAAAAATTCTTTCATCCTGTCAGCGCTTAATTCTACAGGAATGTTAGGATAGGCTTGTTGAACAACTGAAAGAGGACTGCCAATACAGATATCCTGGAAGCAGTAGTTATTTCCCTGTATTTCATAGCTTACAATAGTGTCATTCTTTTCGTCGCAAACCAACATGAAATTTTCAACTGAATCCCCGCTGAGCAGATGATAGCCCAGACCTTCATAAAATTTGAAAGTATAATCCGGATGATTGGCGCGTAACTGTGTTAGATTTTTTCCTAAAAAAAAGCTTTCAGCACTGGTAAAGTCGAGGCTTTTATAATTTTGCTTTTGGTTACAGGCACTAATGAGAAGAGCCGTAAAAACAAAAGCAATAATGTGATAAATAGTGATAATTCTTATCATGGTGTCTCCGGGGTAGATTTTAAAAAAAGATAGCAACAATAGAACACTTCTTTGTTAAAAGCTTTTAAATATTATTAGGACAAATTGTGGTTCATATTCTATTTTATATTACTATGAAAGCACTATTTCTTACCAACGAATATCCTCCCCACATTTATGGTGGAGCAGGCGTCCATGTAGACTATCTCAGCAGAGAACTGGCAAAGCTGATAGATATCGATGTACGTAGTTTTGGCGATCAGGATTCCAGTCAGGGCAGCCTTGCTGTGAAGGGGTATGATTTTGATCCCTCTCCCTTTGAAAACTGTGATCCCAAACTAAAATCCCCCTTATCGGCTATTAGCCGTTGTGTGAATTTTAATGCCACACCCATTGACGCGGATGTGGTGCATTGCCATACCTGGTACTCTCATATGGGTGGTATCCTGGCTAAACTGGGATACGGCATACCCATGGTCCTCAGTACACATTCCCTTGAGCCTCATCGTCCCTGGAAGCGGGAACAAATAGGTTTAGGGTATAATATTTCATCCTGGGTAGAAAAAACAACTATTGAAATGGCAGATAAAGTTATAGCGGTCTCCAACGGAATGAAAGAAGATGTACTCAAACTTTTTAATATAAAAGAAGACAAAATTCAGGTTATCTATAACGGTATCGATACGGATGAATTTAAGCCGGTGACGAGTACTGCGACTCTGGAAAAATACGGTGTAGATCCTAAGGTACCTTATGTATTATTTGTAGGACGAATTACCCGGCAGAAGGGTATTATTCATCTGGTTGAAGCAATCAACCATATCGATAAAGATGTGCAGATTGTATTAGCCGCAGGTGCTCCTGATACTGAAGAGATCGGTCTTGAAATGGAACAGAAAGTAGCGGACATCCAAAAAACAAGAGATAATGTTATCTGGATAAATGAATGGGTTGATACCCAGGGTAAGGTGGAATTGTATACCCATGCCGCGGTTTTTTGTTGTCCATCCATTTATGAACCCTTCGGCATTATCAATCTTGAAGCAATGAGTTGTAGTACCCCTGTTGTGGGCAGTGCTGTTGGTGGTATAAAAGAAATTATTATTCAGGGTGAAACTGGTTATCTGGTTCCCCTCGAACAGGCAAAAGACGGTCTTTTTGAAGCCGTAAACCCTGAACAATATGCCCATGACCTTGCTGATAACATTAATGCTGTCCTTCGGGATGATGCCCTCAGGCAAAAGATGGGGGAGGCGAGCCGAAAACGGGCCCTTGATGTTTTTAGCTGGACCTCAATTGCCAAAGAGACTGTTCAGTTTTATCAGAAACTTATTTCGGGATAAATAATTATTAATATTACCAGCTCTAACATGGTTTTCAGTCATCTGGATGCTATTCCAATAGAAATACTTGTCCTGA
>JADFYW010000175.1 GCA_015232855.1 Fibrobacteria bacterium | reverse complement strand
TTCCATCTTTAAAAGCTTTGCGTTTATTTTCGAAGCAATTTTTTCAAACTCATTTAATGGCTGTTTTTTTGAAGCTTTGCCTGATGCCTTTTTGGGCTTCAAAGAAGTGATAAAATCTTGTGCTTGCTTTTTAACCTCTCCATGCCCCTCCCCTTCCATATCTGCAATATCAGTTAAAGCAGAAACAATCTTATTCTGCTGGGACGCCGTGCCCTTGTAAAGGGCTATTAAATTTTCAGTTGTTGTTTTTTTCTTTGCCATAATAACGTCCTTTGTTTTGTTCTTTTAAAACCTACCAATCTTCATCTTCTATTGCTGATGCGTCTGACAAATCAACATTTGACTGTTCTTCCGTTTCTGTTCCCATTGTAAATTCAGGAGAGCTGACCTCAAGGTCTGATTCGTCCTGGATTTTTTCTTCTACTTTCAATTTCTTTTCTTCATGCTCAATGGCTTCTGGCTCCGGCAACACTTCTTCTTCAATCATTTCAGGAACAGGAGTCTCTTCATCAGAATCTGTTTCTCCTTCTGTCCCAGGCTCTGCAGGAGCTGGGGGAATGGGTTCTGATGGCTTCTCTTTTTCTACTGGCTCGTCTGCCTTTGCTTTGGATTTAATTTCTTCCAGGGCATCTGTATCAACAAACTGCTTATCTGTTAAAACATCCGAGGATTCAAAAGGTGTGGGTTCCGATAATTCTTCAAATGGTGGCCCTGGGTCAATTTGATTATCAATCAAGGATCCGTTTCTTGGTCTTTTGGGGTGATTATTTTGAGCATCATCCAAAAAGTCAAGAAGCTCTTCATCAGAGCATAAATCTTTCTCATCGACATACCCTACCCTGCAAGGACCGGTAATCAGCTTTCCTTTTTCATTACCGACCATAGCATAGCCATACCCTAAATCAAGCTTGAAATCTGCAGGGTCGAGATATTCTTCTCTCTCTTCACTATAAGCAACATTCTGCATTTCCCTTGCTCCGGTATCATCCTTATCTAGATTTTGACCAATAGAAACACGCTGTTTTACTACCATCTGTCGCCCGAATTGCTTTGCTGCCCATTCGGCAGTTTCGTCTTTTACTGCAAGAAATATCTTGCTGAATGTATTATCAACTATTTCTGATTTAAATGAGCGACTTAAAGTATCTCTCGAAAGGTTAGCTGCTGACTGATGAGCAAGCAAAAGGCTGATTTTTGCAGACCGACATTTGTCAATGAGGTTTATAAAATCGTCATATACGAAACTTGCAAATTCATCATAGTAACACTTTACTCCAACATTATCAGGTTCAAGGCCAGCTTGCCTGCTAAAGCAGACCATCCCGATTCAGGCACTTGCGCCATCCAGCCAGGAGAATTGGTTACACCAGACTGAACTCTACCTTGAGTTTTGCACCAGTAACAGCTGCGATTCTTTGAAGAGTATTAATTGTTGGGTTATCGACTTCGCCATGTTCCAGCTTGGAAACTACTTGTTGAGATACTCCCATCTTTTTTGCCAACTCAACTTGGGTAAGTCCGACTTTCTTACGGATACTCCTTACCATATACCCCACTTCCAGGGCTGCAGAGTAATGTTCATACGCTTCTTTAAAACTTTTGTTTTTCAACTTGTTTTGAAGACTTTTTTTTAAGGTACGTTTTTTAATTGGTTTCTTTTTCATATTATTAACCTCCTATCCAGCCCTATTCTCCCAGTCCTTTTGCCTTTTTAAGGCTGTAGAAATTGCGGTTTTCGGTGTCTTTTGAGTCTTTTTTATAAAGCTGTGCAGTAATACGATATCATCCTGATTGTGAAAAAAGAAAAAAACTCTGTATTGCCCTGGCTTGATTCTAAAACGTAACTCCTTCAGGTTTCCTTTTAATGTTTTAACATGTGGTTCCCGCAGTCTATATCCATGTTCCTCCAAAAAATTTAGACTCGAATACGCTTTAGCCTGATCAGGATTGGCGAGCTTTGAAATATTCTCTTCTACAGGCGATTTTCCGTTTACTGTCGTATAAAAAACAACTTGTGCCACTCCTTATATTTTACAACATTTATGTTGTATTGTCAAGTAAGGATTTTTTCTTTTAGCTGTTAAAGAAAAAGCATTAGTGTGTGCCTAATGGCAGAAAAAAGGCCTCCTCCCCAGTCCCCCGATTTGTGTTAGCAGTTCCACTGCTTTGCTGCTTCCCGCCCTCCGTACTCCCCGGGCTTTAAGCAGCGAAAATTACGGCCTGAAACAACACCTAAGGTACGCAAGAGGCAATTGGCTTTCGCCAACTCCGGCTGGTTCCCAGGCCTGCCACTGTACGAGGCCTTAGGTGTAATTCCAGGTTTCAGAGCCGGATAACCAGCATCCTATTTTATCACAAATCGCCATCCCACCCTGGGAGATTTTACTTTACATTCTTTTTACGAAAGCACCTGGAGTTATGATTTCCACTTTTTCAACTTCTTTTAGAGTTAGAAGATCTTTATCTCCAGATACAATAAAAGAAGCTCTAGCTGATAATGCACAACTGATAAATTTATCATCATCAGGATCCCGGCAGAGAGTTACTTCATGCCGCGGATGAATGAGAGTACAGCGCTCATGAATGAACTGCAGCCAGTATTCAACGGATTTGTTTTTTTCCTTGCTGCCCAACTGTGCCATCACGTCATTGTATTCCAGAAGGATTTCAGGTGTCACAAACACTTCTATTTTCTGTTTTGCCCATAATTCCAAAATCTGATAAGGCATACCACCCCAGAAAATTCCAGATACAAGGACATTGGTATCAAGTACGATTCGCATTGCGGACTTTTTTTATGGCTTTGCCGATATCGGCTTTTTTTAGCCCGACTTTTTTTGCGTATTTTCGACTTTCACTGGCCATTTTCCGAAACACCTTCAAGTCCGGATTTAAAATTGGCTTTAAAAAAAGATTATTTCCATCACAAAACACCATAAGTTTTGCACCGATAGAAAGCCCCATTTTCTTCCTAATATCGGTCGGTATAACAACTTGGCCTTTAGAAGACAGGCTGGTAATATCCATTTGATACATTTTTCACCTCCAAGGTAAGACGGTCTTACTTCTATATTATAACACTTTTTGGCATAATTTGCCACCTAATTCCGGGTGGGTTGGGCAGCGATAAAGGCTGGGATTCCCTGCAAGGGATCTGAAACCTGGGATAGCTTATAATAGCGACTCTTTTGTAGGCTTGGAATCAGCCGGAGTTTCGCTTTAACGGAATTACAAAAAGCGACTAATTTTATTTATTTCTAAATGATGGATTGGCCGTTTTATTACATCATGATTCCGGATATAACACAGCACTCATTCCGAATAAGAAAATAATAATGATATTTTACCAGTTATACACCCAAAACTTTCAGAAATTTCTTTCTTCCCGCTTCGCTAAAGCTACGCCGGGACAGGCAAGTTTTTGATGGTAATTCGGAAATCTACCGCTAGGGCAGGAAATTTAGTTGAAAATTAATTTGGGAGGCGATACGACCAGAATTCGGTGCGTAACAACTACACAGAGGCTGCATGAAAAACGGATGGGGTTTTTGAGCCTTTTCCGGTCTAAAGTCCCATGGTTATTGGGATTCGGGCTAAATCAATAAATCAACCTTACAAGAAAAAGGTTGGTAATATTTAGTTCTTATCACGAACAAACAAAAGAGCACGATCACATGATTTCATTTCATTTTTTAAAGAATACGATTTGTTGATAGTTCCATTAATGTCGTATAGTAAAATTTCAAAAGAGGAATACTTAACTGGATGACCGGAGATCATAAGAATCCAATGCCATGGCCAAAAACTAATCCGTTCTTTTCTTATTAAAACGAAGAATTGTTTTGAGTCTTCACTCCACTTTATATCCTCTATTATATTATCATAATTATTTGAAAATAAAATTGATTCATTTTTCACATCAATTAACATCAGTTTTTCATTTTTAACTAATAACAAATTATTATCATTTTCGTTCCAAGAAATAATCGGATGTCTATCTGGATAAAAAGGTTCTAGTACATTCAATGGCCGCTTTTCACTTGTTTTAATGATAGGGCCAACACTTGTAATGACACCGAACCCAGTATCAATTTTAATTTCAAATTCATTGTTTACAATATAAGTTCTTAACATTTCCAAATCACTTCTGTGAAATATTGCTCCTTCCACCTTTTTAACAACTTCTTGTGTGAGATTTGACATATCAATTGAATAGAAAGTACTTTTGTCTGTTCCAAAAGTTTTCATACCTAGGAACAATAAGTCATTAGCTGCAAAATATCCATTATTTTTGACCGTAATAACTTCATTAGCATAAAGCCAATTGGAAAATACTATTAATGAACAAAGAAATATTGTACTCATCAATAAATTAGGGCTTTCCCATAACTTATTCGAATAATATAATCGCATAAACATATCCCTTAAAATCCCAATGAATTTAAACCACACTTAGATATAGTCTTATTTAAGATTGGCATATTTACCAAAGAATCAATCATTAGCAAATGGAGAACTCCAAGGAAAGGGGGTTGGGCCTTTATACCCTCCAGAGGATGATGGTGTAGATTGATTCAAAGAAGAAGAGGATGCATTACCGGCCATCTGCCCATTTACAGAAACCATACCAGATACATTGCCGTTAGGAGAATAGCTAGAGGTACTTGTTGTTGTACTGTTTGAAAGACCCAATGATAGGACTATAGCAGGTGACACAATCGACATATTGTGACTCGGCATAACATTTTGTACAGTTGTACTTAGTTGACTTTCTTGATTGATAACATCTTGAGTTTCCAAAAATGTATCCACTAGTCCCCATGGGTTAAGATTATCATTAACTATTCTATACATACTTTTCAGAAAACTCTTTATTTTTAAAGGGTTAAATGTCAGATGGTCTTCCATAGATGACCCATGGTGTGCAGTCTTATCCGAAGCCGTATGCGATGCATATCCAATTCTCTGATTCCTACCCATTGATTTATTTGATAACACACTTTTTACTCTAGTATCAGCCCTTGCTAAGGCATCACTTTTTGATATATTTTCAGCATCAGCTCTCATAGCATGAATAGTGGACGCTTTTGCTGTATTAGCCTGACTACCAGCAACAAAATCTTGCATTGTTGCATGATAAGCAATTTGAGCAGAATTAGAAATACCTTCTCCGGCAGCTAGCGCACCAAGAAAAGAACCAACGATATGTATGTGGGCTCCCCAAAGTCCATTTTTATCATGCATATTTACAGGATCGCCCCCAACATAACTATAAGGATTATGGTATTGATACCCCGGATCCGGCGTCAACCACATAGCGAGCTCGGGGTCATACCATCTAGCGCCAAAATAATAGCTATTCAACTCATCAGACCATTCTTTGCCTGTAAATTTTTCACTGGTTTTTATCCCTGTTGTCATCACCAACCTGTTCATTTCACCAAAGGCGTTATACCCCTGTTCATCAGTACCGGTAAGCGTGTTAACATTTAGTTCTTTAACAACACTCCCCAGATAATTCTTCACAACAAGTTTTTTATCGGTGTCACTATCACCTTCAACACCAATTACACCCTCTATCCCGAAATGATTAATTTTCTTGGTTACCTGACCCTGGTCATCCACCATATACTCTTTAGCAATAGTCAAGCCATTCTCATACACATAAATCTTTTTAGTAACACTCCCGTTCTCTTCCCAAATTGTAGCAGCCTGATAATGATTTTCATCATAAAAATGGGAAATGATTGCACCACCAACAGTTGTTGCAACAGGCATATTATAATAATTGTAGGACACAGATTTCCCTAAACTATTATCCGAATCCATCCTGCCATTATCGTCATAACTAAAGGTACCTGCGTTTTTGGTCTCCCGGTCAGCAGATATATCCGGAACTATTTTATCTAGTTTATGAGTACCTGGTTTATAAGTATACTCATGCATTACATCGCCCTTTTGGATATAATCAATTGTCTTATCACGGTCATACCCATATTCAAATTGTTTATCAGGCGTATCAAAATCAAGCTGCCCCGGTTGTAATGCTCCATCTGAAGATAAATGATTTGATGATGTGGGGGAATAAATATCTTCAGCAACCATTTCTCCCGAATAGGAGTAAGCGTACTGGTTCCATCGCACCCGGTTTCCGGTTTGAGAAGAGAACTTCCTGACAATAGAGGAAATTTTACCATCATACCGTTTGAGATCAGCAGAAATATCATCCTGCATTTCAGCATCCGGTTTGGATTCATAACCTAAATATTCACTAAATACGTATTTGTCACTACCCTCATTTTTAACCGCATGGAGTTCTTTCAATTTCCCCTGCACATCGTACTCATAATGAACCCCTACTTTTTGGAAGAGTTCTTTGTAAACCAGCAGGTTTCTGAAATCTTTTTCGTAATAAGCCTTAATGGCACCTGCTGCATCGAGTACCGCTATGATATCCCCACAAAAACATCATTCCCAATACTGAAAGAAAATACCATTATACTATCTTATGGTGTATGAAACTAAATCATCATTTCCAGACTGCACACGCACTTTTTTTTGTTCTGACAAGCCTGTTTATCCTCAACTCATGTTTTAACCTCTCCGACCAGGATTTAGTAAATCTCGAAGGCGTTATATTCGAAGAAGGAAGTAAGCCAGGTACTTCCATTAATCAGAAGCAATACCAAACAATAACCCAACTTATCAAAGCCACGAGTTCTGCAACCAGCACTAGTCCCCTTTCAATTAATTATCCACACAACAAGTCCATATTCCCTCCTGAATTTACCGAACCCACTTTTCTGTGGATAGATTTAAATAAGGAATCAAATTTCTGGCTGATTGAAATCGCCTTCAACGATGGTTCGCCAAAACTCTATACCGTAACAAGAGGGAAACCTTTTCCTGCGCCTGAGATTGATGAACGGTGTTTAATCCCCAATACGGATTTGGTATTACCTGATCCCAAACATGATATTACATGGAAACCTGCTACTACATTTTGGACAACCATAAAAAAACAATCCCTGGGAAAGAATGTTGATATCACCCTGTATGGTTTTAACAAAAAAACATCCAAAGAAGTACTGTCAAAAGGTTTAGTCTCATTTAAAACTTCACCTGATTCAGTTGGTGCTCCAATTTTTTACCGGGACGTGCCAGTTATGCCCATTAAAAATGAAACGGGCGTCATTATGCCCATTAGCCGAATAGCCCTTCCTCTGGTTACCTGGCGTCTGCGCGATGTATCACTGCCCCGCAGTAAAATTGTCATGAACCATATCCCTACCTGTGCAAATTGTCATTCCTTTTCCAACGACGGGAAATGGATGGGCAGCGACATTGATGGCCCTGAAAGTGATAAAGGTGGGTATGCCCTTCTTCCCATTCAAAAGAAAATGACGATCAACAAAAATGAAATGTTCAGTTGGAATTATGACTTTAAAAACAACCCTAAAAGACAACGTACCATTGGCTTCCTCTCTCAGGTTTCACCTGATGGGGAAAATGTCGTTACCACACTCAATGAAGAGCTATTTGTAATAGGTTATCTTACACCTGCCTATTCACAGGTATTTTACCCTACCCGTGGTGAGCTGGCTTACTATTCAAAACAGAACAAGCGCATTCGCCTGTTACCTGGAGGCGATAACACCGATTATGTTCATTGTAACCCTGTCTGGACACCTGATGGAAAACGTATTGTCTTTAGTAGAGCACGCGCAAGAGATCCTTATGTTAAGGGTCAAAGAATGCCTGCATATCCAAACGCTCCAGAAGAAACTCCAATTAAATACGATTTATATATCATGGATTTCAATAACGGCAAAGGAGGTATTCCCCAACCAATATTAGGTGCATCAAATAACGGAATGAGTAATAATTTCCCAAAGGTATCCCCTGATGGTAAATGGATAGTATGGGTGCAATGCAGGAATGGCCTCCTCATGCGCCCGGACAGCAAACTCTGGATAGTACCTTTAGAAGGAGGCGAAGCCAGAGAAATGATTTGTAACACCAAAGAAATGAATAGTTGGCATAGCTGGTCACCAAATAATCGTTGGATGGTTTTTTCATCTAAGGTCAACACTTTTTACACCCAATTATTCCTCACCCATATTGATGAAAATGGAATATCAAGCCCCCCAATATTCCTCCCCCATTCAACTGCAGACAATCGTGCCGTTAACATCCCGGAATTTGTAAATATTAATTATGAAGACATGCAGAATATCGAAGTCCCGGCAGTCAACCATTTTTGGCACATCCGGGCGGCTGATTCCATGATTTTTTTAGACAAAAAAAGTGAAGCCATCGCACATCTCGAAAAAGCCTTGCCGTTTACGATTGATCTCAAAGTAAAAGCCAGTATTTTCACCCATCTCGGCGGCATTGCACCTGACAACAAAAAAGCCTTTGACTATCTGCACAGGGCTTTACAGGCTGACCCCGAGTATGATGAGGCTTGGTTTGTAAAAGCTGCAAACGAGCAAAAAGCA
>JADFYW010000174.1 GCA_015232855.1 Fibrobacteria bacterium | reverse complement strand
CATACGGTGGTATTCTTCTTCTCCCTCAGTTATAGCCTTCCGGTATTGTTTGTCAAGCCAACTGCTTAATTCAAAAATATCCAGGTTTTCACCGATTGCTTTTTTTTCGAGGTCCTGCATTAACTGGGTGATATTGGTGAGGCGCCGTTCTCCATTGTCACCTGAAAGGTATGTTTGTTTGATCCTGCTTTGGCTCAAAATTTTATGGAAAAGGCCTGGCCAGTTCCTTGTAACAGCAATTTCTGCCCAGTTAACAAGCATGGTTTCTGCTGCTTGTTTTGCGGGGGAATTAATGGTATCATCAAGGTCAGCCGGTTGCAGGCGGAAGTAATCTGAAAGCAAGGCTGCTTTAATGGTTATTTTGTCATTTGGCTTACTGATTGCTTTTAAAAGGTAATTAAGGTGCATGGCTTCATTACATTGCCATATCCCGTTTTGCTTGTAATAGCTAAAAGGAATTTTATGGCCGGAAAGTACTTTTTCCAGGTACTGGTATTCGGAACGTTTACGTAACTGGATGCAGATGTCATTAGCTTTTAGGGGACGAAAGCATCCGTTATCCCTTATGGTAAGTGCGGGTTGTGTAACCTGTTTACCATCCTGCATACCCAGGAGATTTTCAATTTCATCGGCAATAAAACGGCTGAATTGATTTGAAGCGGATTTGGCAGAATTATGTGTATCACCAAGATCTACTATGGTAAGGGGGGCCCTTTGAGTAGTGTCTTTACCAATGCCAACCCTGGGGTTGTCCGCCGGAGCGCTTACCCTGGTGTAGGTAAGTTCGCTGTGACCTTCAAACCATTTTCCTTTATCAAAAAATAAGTTAAGGCCTTCCAGCATATGGGGGTGTGCGCGCCAGTTATGTTTCAGGTCGCAGAGTTTTCCTTCGTTTTTTTTGAGCAGGAATGTTTTTGCCTTGTAATAAGTATGGACATCAGCCCCGCGGAACCGGTATATAGATTGCTTCGGGTCACCTATCAGGAATAATTTATGTTCTTCTTTCCCGGAAAATATTTTTTTAAATATACCCCATTGGATAGTATCGGTATCCTGGAACTCGTCCAGGAGGGCAAAACGATACGTTTTCCTGAGTTCATGCAGCAGTTGATTTTTCTTTTCTTCACCCTGTAAAGAATCCCATACCCGGTTGAGCATATCCTGAAAAGTAATTTTCATGTTAATACAGCGGTAATAATCAGATCGTTCCCGGATAAGCCGAATGGTTTCAGCCTGGAACACAGCCCTGCTTGCCTGGCAGAAAAACTCAAAACCTGTCTTGCATTGTATAAGGAGATTTTCCAGGTCATGGAATATGGGTAATACAGATTCAGGATTCCGGTCCTTGTTAAATTCTTCATCAAGGGGAATGATTAAGGGCTTTTCGGAATTAAACCTTGGATAAGAAGACCATACCGGGTAACATTCATAATAAAACGCGCTGACGAGTTCAGTCCCTTGGCTATTGCTGGTGTTTTCAGCCCAGTTAAAAAACGGTAAAATAATATTGTTATATATGGGGGCCGCGTTAAACTTCTTCCGGTTTGTGTTCATTTGGGAAAAGTCCGTTAAGAATTTTTCTTTCCCGCCACTTTGCGTGATAATACCCATAGTTTTTTCTGCAATATTTTTTAATTCCTGTTCAATACCTGCAACCAGGGAAGGAATAGTATTTTTGCCCGCCGGGAGTAGTATATCACCTGCAGCCGGATTCCATTTTGATACTATTTCAAGTACTGTTTTTTCCCACGAACTTTCACCACCACTATTGTTGGGATACCCCAGGATATCCAGCAAGACGGTATTGTTTTGGTCCAGCCAGGAAGGCCATTCTTTTCTTTGAATTTCTTTTAATGCAAGAAGATTCAGTTCTTTTTCGTTTATCAGTTCTGCTTCGCCAGCCTGACTGTTTTCAAATGCATATTGTGTTAATACTCGCTGGCAAAAACCGTGAATAGTATGGATGGAAGCTTTGTCATAATGCTCGATAGCATCCCGTATCGCTTTGTTACCCTGCCCGGTCTTTTCCCGCTCCATGAGTTCTTTGAGAATGCGTTCACGTAATTCACCCACGGCTTTTTCTGTAAAGGTGACAACCAGGATCTGGTCAAATGTTCCTTCACCCGTTTCGATCAACCTGAGTACCAGGTTAACAAGGGTATGTGTCTTTCCGGTACCCGCCGAAGCTTCAATTACACGGTGGTTCTTGAATATATCAGGTTCTTCCCAGATGTTCATTTTTTCTTTTTCATTTTTACAGGTTTTATTTGGTTAAAAAGATCAATAAGTTGAGCAGCCCGGGTGTTACCATCAGCCGGGATATGGATATTGAGTAAATTGAGTATGTTGAAACCAGGAAAACGACTAAATGAGTCTTCTATTTTATTTTCAATAGCGGACGTTAATTCCCGGTCAAATTTTTCTTTGCATTCCGGTATACCGGTTTTTTTGAACAGGGGATCTATTATTTCCCAGGGTAGCCAATCAAAGGTGCTTTTTTTTATGAAAGAACCTACCAGGCTTTCCAGAAATTTTTTACACTCATCCAGATTCATGGAGAATTTCCATGAGTTAGTGCCCTGTGAACCAATAACATAAAGCTGTTCAGAGATAGTATCTGATTGTTTAACATATTGCAGGAGCAATGCAAATAAAAGGGCAGAAAGATTTTCTGTTTGCTTGAAGTTCCTACCTCTTTTCCACTTGATGGATTCTATCGTTGAAAAATCATCAGGTAACCATAAATTAGATAGTTTTCCGCTTATTTCAACAGGCTGGCCATTAATATTTAATACAACAGTTGGAATAACAACCCCATTGTCTGAGGGACTGTTTCCAATTGAAAGACAGGGGTAAAAACTTCCCTGCTTGGCTATATTATCTTTGGTACAGGTAAATTGTTTCCAGGTAGATTCTATGGTCGTCATCAATTGTTTTTTATCAATGAGCTCAAAAAGAGAATCAGGGGTTTCGCCCAATGTATGCCGGTAAACATAGGACCGTTCGAATTCATTTTGCAGGGAAACCGGTTTTCCCTCCAAAGAAGTAACAAGGCAATTGCTAAGTGTGTCATTTATCAAATTATAATCAACAGGGTAAGTTGAAAAAAATGGCTCATCATTTATTTCAGTGGGGTCATCGGTTTGTTCTTCTTTGATACCAAGGTGATATCTTACCTGAGCATCAACAGGGTTTAATAAAAATCTTTCAAGGAGCCACAGGTTAATATGGATGGTTTCTGGCTGGGCCAGTGGTGGTAAAGACTGTTCTTTTATATTTGTAACAGAAATATTTGACGCTGATTTTATGTTATTGTAAGCAACCAGATAACCCAGTAGTTCCCGGTCCAGTTTATCGTAATTAACATACAGGTCAAAGCAGTCCGGCAGTTTATGCCGGTAGCGGTGACTGAAGCCGTGCAGGGGCATTTCAAGTACTTTATAAACCGTGCCGTAATCAAGGTTGCCCGGCAGAGCGGGGACCGGTTTTTCGTCTAATACATTGTCCAGGCTGTAGAGTAGTTGCTTGATGGCGGAAGAGGGTTGGAACTTCTCGTCTTTCTGTAGATCCCGGCCGATAAAGCTGAGGTAGAGCTTTTCCCGGGCAGCCATAATTGCTTCCAAAAAGCGGAACAGGCCGTGGTCTTTGGGGTCAATATCGCCGATGCGCCTTTTTTTGGTTCGGAGGTCCAGGGTACTCCGGGCAGGTTCTGACGGGAAACGTTTTTCGTCGAGGCCCATTATGTATATGAGGCGGAAGGGGATAGGGCGCCCGTTCTGGATGGAAGCAACAGTCACGCCGCCAAGCCCGTAGGTCCCTTTTCTCCCGGGGATGCCGGCAAGGCCGGATTTTACTGCTTCGCGAAGCAATTCCGGGGAACACGGGGCACCTGATTTCTCTGCGGTTTCGGAAAAATTTACCAGGTACTCGTTTAACTTGTTCCTGACCGCGGCTTCTTCTGTACGGTCAGCCGGTATGGCTAAAAAATGTTCGAGGATATCAAGCAATGCTGCTATAAGGGCTTCGGGCGACGAACCGGGCATGCGGTTGAAGGCTCTCAGTTTCTTGATAAGCAGTTCTGCAACTCCGCTGAAACGGCTGAGTTTTGTACGGTCTTCTGCGGCCTGGTTTGTGTAAGCCGGAGGAAGATGGTGAATGTTGTTACCGGAATCCGGGGATTGCGCAAGAGAACCACTCATTACCCGGCCAAGGCGAAGCCGCTTGAGTCCCCATTCCCAGGTATAGAGATCCTCGTCAAATCCCTCTGCGGTTTCTTCCTTTTTGTGAGTACTGTCTGCCCAGCGGTAGATGTTAAGGGCACGGACCCATTCAGACCAGTTGTCCACCACGGTACGGGATACGCCGGCTGCCTGCATAAAACAGGGATTATAAAATACAGAGAAAAGACCGCTCCGGGTAAAGGAACTGCCGCAGAGTTCCAGCAGGGCCATTACACCCTGGCCGTAGACACTGTCTTTCTCAGCCGTACTGTCCTGGAGGTTATAGTTAAAACATCCTTCATAGCGTGAAAAGACAGACTGGATAACCGGTTTATAGGCGGCCATGTCACTGACCAGTACGGTGATATCTGTTGTTTTGAGATCAGCACCATGTGCCAGGTTATCAATAATACTGCTGCATGCAGTTTCAACCTCGCGGTAGATGTCGGGGCAGGCATATACCTGCAGGCTCTTGTCCTGAGAAAGAATCCCGCGTTCTTCCATGTCATCTTCCGGTGTTAACCGGTCCAGTACCTGGCCCTGGAGGCGGAGAAGGACGGTGTCCCGTTCCCCTTTCCATTCGTCAAAATCCGGATGTTCCAGTTCGGCAGGAGTTAAGTCTTTAAAAAGCTCTTCGGTGTCGCTGAACCCCCGCAGCAATTCCCGCCCCGGTTTTCCCCAGGCCTTTAAGAGAGGATTGTCTTCGACAGGAATTTCGTTTTTATTTACCAGTTCCAGTATTTCACCTTCATCATTTTCACTGGTGTGCAGCTGCTTTTTTACGTTGGCAAGGAACGGGTGTTTGTCTTCTGCAGGGGTAGAAACATCTTCCCAGAACTCGCGGCATACATTGAATTGGTATACGCGGATATCATAGTATTGCCCAAGCTGCCAGAGGAGTTTCTGGTGGAAACGGGATAGTTCTGAAAAACCAAAAAAGTGGTACCGGGCAGGATGGGTTTTGGCGGGAGTGTTAACGCCGGCCTGTTTAAAAATCATTTGTGAAAAGCGGGGAAGGGTGATGTAGGTTTCTTCGTTTTTTCCCGTGAAGGCCTGCCGGTAAAGTTCTGCCTGACAGGTTTCCATTTCACTTTCCTTGTCTTCACATTTGTGTTCAAGCCATTTGGCAATAACATCTTCCCGGTGATATTCGTAGTCCAGGAACAGGCCGGAAAGTTTTTGAGACAACTGCCATATCCGTTTCTGGTAATCCGGGAGATGTATCCATTCCCCCTGCTCTGTTTTAAAATACAGGTGGTTTCGCAGGGGCTCCAGTACACCGGGTTTTTCTGCCGGCATTTTGTTCAGTACAGCCAGAACCTGCAGGGCGGCACTGTCTTTGTCGAGCATGGTAAGGTCTTCCGGTTTATCGGGTGCCAGTTCTGTCAGTAATTCCCAAAAGGCTTTTTCAAGATAAGCATAGCGGATATTTGCAGTGACCCGTTCTTTTGACCCCGAAGAAAGCTGCATGGGTAGCCAGGACTTAAAATGGTTAATGGGGATGGCTACCCGGACCGGGGTAAAAGGGGAACGTCCCTTGCTCTTAATTTCCTCCCCAATAGAATCGGAAAGGATATTCGCAAGTATCGACAGGTCGTAATGGAAGAATATTTTTACGGGCATATCGCTGTATTATAAATCAATTCATTATCCAATAACTGTACGGTATTGAAATATATCAAATTTCACCCGGAAGACGCCCATTTTCAGGAAAACTTCCACCAGTAGTTTCCCTGCCGGGCTGGAATGGCCCTGGCTGCCTGAAACTGACAGGGTGTCCGTTGGTTTCCCCGGGGGACATCATACCTCGTATACCTTGAGTGAGGTCAATCTTGTAGCTGTTGTATTCGTAATAATAAAAGCGTTTTTGTGCCCAGAGAGAAAAGAATGTGTGATCATAGTCATTTGCCTTTTTAAATAATTGTTCCAGTTGGCGGTGGTGTTGGCGTAACCAGTCATAAAATCGTGTGTATCGCTTCATTTCACAATACCCGGTCTTGTGGAATTTTTTGTATTCCAGGGTAGGATGAATTTTAAACAACAAATTTTCTTCCAGCATATGGGCCCATACCTCCTCTTGTTTATGGTTATCAAATAATAACCGGGAGGTATGACACTTGGTGTCGCCCCGAAAGCAGGCTGATCCCGGGGTAATCAGGTACTATAGAGTATTAAACGGTTATTTGCGATTTTATGTTAACTTTATTTCGCCTTAGGTTTATGTCTGCCCCAGCCAGGTGTCCAGGGGCACCAACTCTATATTCTCTTTACGGGCAGAGTCGTTTTTGGTTATGACGGTAAACTTTTTATCTCCGGGAATAACTTTTTGTACCCAGGTAAATTCATCTATAGATACATGTTCCTGGTATTTCACTTCTATAAACTGGTCCCCTATGAAATCTATTTCTTTTTTCCCTTGCCAGTAACATAGGGGGCGGGCGTTTGTATTATGCAGATGCGATGCTACAAGACCCTCAATTAAACGACCTTTAAAGTCCGGGTCTTTTAGCCTGGATTGGGCCATGATATGAGCGGATTCCCAGCCCTTGCCAAAGTCGGCAAACAGGTGAAACAGGAATGGATCAAACGGATAAAATTTTCGATTTTTCCTGGGAGCAGGAAGGCAGGTCTTTGGTTCTGCCCAGGGACAGGTTAGTAATGCATAAATATTCTCGAGCAGAAACAGGTAGGCTTCAGCAGTGCTGTTGGAGCCTATACCACAATCACGCGACAGTTTAGTGACACTGATGGGAGTGCACTGGTGGGTAATAAGTTTGTTCAGCATAAAAGAAAGTTGTTGGGTGGAATGGCCCTGTTTATGAAAAGCACCTTCAATCCATGAAGCATATACATTATAGACATAGGCGGGGATGACTCCCAGTTTGAGGTATTCATTGATAGTCCAGGGAAATCCGCCAGTGAGGAGGAATTCATCCAGTTTAAGTTTATCTTTAATCTGTGAATAGCTGACCGGCAACAACTCAAAATCAACCGGATAACGTTTACCTCTGCGTCCCGGCATCAGGTCAGCACCCTGGGAAATATCAAGAGAAGAGGAACCGGTACATATTACGAGGGAATTTTGAAACAATCCGCTGTCAGCAGCTGATTTGATGGCTTTCCACCAAAGGTCAACAGAGGTTATTTCATCAAAAAGAAGTACTGAATAGTCTTTCTTTCCTTTACAAAAAATCTCGATTTCCCCAAGTAAGGCATGGTGGTTGTCCAGGCGTTCAACATCAAATAGTACTACAGAATCAGGTGCAACTCCTGCATGAAGGCTTTTGTCTGCAAAATTGCGGAGAAAAGTAGATTTTCCAACTTGCCGCGGGCCGCGGACCAGAACAATACCCGGAGGTTTAATCTCTATCTGCCTGGCCAATTTCCCTGTGTGCGGCAGCAGGCAAGGTTGTTTTGCAACTTCTTTTAACTTGGGATCATTTTCCTTCCAATGCTCATTGGTAACCCATGGTTGATACTTCATAATACTTATTATAACTTATTAAAAAGTTAAAAACAACTTATACAAAAGTTAAATTTAACTTTTGTATAAGTTAAAAATGGATTCGTACCCTGTTTTTTGCCGAAAAATAAGGATTTTATTCTGCCTCTACCCGTATTCGGGACCCGGTATTTCCCTTGATCACCAATAGTTTGTCCGGGATTCTTGCCTTCAGCTCATCCACATGGGAAATAACTCCCACCAGCCTGCTTTCCTGTATTTCATCTATTACCAGTAGGGCATTCTGGAGGGCATCCTCACTTAATGAGCCAAAACCCTCGTCAATAAAAATAGAATCAAGCTCGATGCCCCCGTTGCGTGACTGAATAACATCTGCAAGGCCAAGTGCCAGGCAGATGGATGCCATAAACTTTTCTCCGCCGCTCAGGCTTTTGACGCTGCGATTTTTACCCGAATGGGCGTCGAATACTTCCAGGTCGAGTCCGGCCTGCTTGTTTTTGTGTACGTCATCCAGGAACACCTGTTCCAGGCGGTAACGACTGTCGCTCATTACCCTTAAGCGCTGGCTGGCGTTGGTTGCAACTTTTTTAAGGTAGGCACCCAATACATAGTTTTTAAAATTTATCCGACGGCTGTTGTTACCTTCCAGGGCGTTTGAGAGGCTTGTGATGTATTCGGATTCTTCTGCTCCTGATTTTATTTTGGCGGTTAATTCATCATAGTGTTTTTTCTGATCAGTCAGTTCTTTCTGCACCCGTTTTCATTCCGTGTTTATCAAAAAACTCTTCGGCATGACGGTTAGTTATATTGCGAGAGCCCA
>JADFYW010000173.1 GCA_015232855.1 Fibrobacteria bacterium | reverse complement strand
CTCTTTTTATGGGAGTGATTTTCCGCTTTAAAAAACCAAAAGGAAAACACCTTTAAACAGCAATTTTAAATTTCAGTACACTTCTTTAAGGTTAATTTATTGCATAAATCCAAAAAGTCAATAAGATTTAGTATAAAATAAATTATAAAATCAATATATTTTTATAAGACCATGAAATATATGGTGAAATAATTTAGTTTATAAATAAGCTTAATTGTATGTGTTGACCATTTATCTTCCCGGAATATGAAATGTATGCCTACTTTGAAATGGTATTGGTTGCGAATAAACACTTTTCGATGCATATTCTAGAAAAAGGATAAGGCTGTTTAGAAAATTTTGCTGCGAAATACCCGTAAAATGAAGATTGTTACCTTTTTACCTGTTTTTTTGCTGTTTCAACTCCTGAATGCTTCCCTTCCCCCAAAAGGAACTGTTTCTCTTCATATTAAGATTTTACATGCGGTTACCAGTAAAAGTGGGCCCAGTGACTCGAGTTTTACCTTTGAAGAACTTATTAGCTATGGGTTAAATGGGGTAGTGATTAGTAACTATTCCTTTTCATCAGGAAAGCTGGAGTATACACAATCAGAATGGGTAAAGGAGTGTCATGATTATGGGTTATGGGTTGGCTGCAATATTTTAGGAGAAAAAATACATACAGGCTTAATTGAAGATGCAAAGAGCTGTGCATCCATAGGGGCGGATTATATTCAAATACTTCAGCCTTACACGATGGATTCTGTAACTTGTGTTCCTTTTAACGGTTCATTTAATAAACCTGAATTTGATGAAATTGTGAATGCAGTCAAAGAGGCCAGTCCTTCTAAAGATTGCCCGGTTATTATGCGAGATGCTTCCTGTAATCAGATGTTTGCTGACTGGAATACGGTTGATGGTTTAATCCAAATGTCGTATTCGGATGCTTATCATATCAATTATGCTCCGCAAATTTTGGATTATAAACAAAATTATCCTGCCAAATTTGCGGGAGTTTGTGTCTGGCTGCTGGGAGGTGATATCGCCAATTGGGAAAGCGGAGCGTATGATTATTTAACCGGTCCGCCTTTACCAGATGACCGCTTTGAATCCTGGTTTAGTTATGCTTATACTAATACCAACAATGTATTTCTTGATTTTTTTAATAAGAAATCCAAAGGAGAAAGCGGCTCCTATGGCACGAATTGGGACGTAAAAAAAACGACAATTACCGGTTTGTTGGATACTGATACACCTCTTCCGGAATGGCGAAATTTTTCACCGGGCACTGATATTACAAGCTCATCTCCGGATTGCAGGGTGCAGGTACGGACGGTTTTTGACGGCGGTCTGGATCCCGGTTTTGTAGAGTGTTATTACGCTGTGGATTCGGTGAAAAATAATAATACAAAATGGATTAAGCATGATAGGGTCACTGCAACTGGCAGTAAAGGAACGCAGGATTGGGTAACCATAACAGCAGAACAGGTCCCTTTTAACCAGGTGAGCGGTACGCTAAATAAGGTCATGTTCCGGATTAGGGATAACTATCCATATCAGTATTATCGGAATCCCCGTATCTGGAAACGTGAATTTAAAGTGAATATAGTTTCTCTGGACTGGTTTAATTTGGGCGACGGGGGAAGTGTTAACCATTTGCCGGCGACCCTGGCTATTAATATTCAGCATGCGAACGGACTGGATGTTTCGTCGGCTTTTTGTGAATATAGTACTGATGGAGGTGGGACATGGGAACGTCATCCTGTTGTATGTAGTGGTGAAAAGGGCACGACTGATAAAGAAACGGTTACTGCTGTATCACTCCCATTAAAGGATGGGAACACCAAAAACAATATTATTCGTTTCAGTATTAAAACGAGTACTGGTGATACGTTAAAAAGTGCGGAGTATCCGGTATTGGTAAAAATTCCTCCGGTGATTTCTCATCTGGAGACACAGCGTAATGAAAATGAACTGGATTTTACTCTCAGGGTTCATGATGATGATGGAATACAAGTCGGTAGCGGGGGAGCTCAGATGGATGATGAAACCATAGTGTTGCTGCCTTTGGATGGTAGTCCGGAAGACGTCTCTGGTAACGGGTATAACGGGAGGCTTTATGGAGATGCAGCATTCATTGATCATGAAACCTGGAAATCAAAAGGTGGTATGGACAAGACATTGTATCTGGACGGGGATAATGATTTTGTCGACATGGGTTTTGGCAGTCTTGGCCGGAGGCCGGAGTTAACCGTATCATTTTGGGTAAAAGCGGAAAATGAGCTGAGTATTCTCAGTTTGGGGGAACATGATGCACAAGGCGCCTTACAAATTTGGGGAATGAATAATGCGGTACGTGTCGGGGGATGGGATAGTGAAAGAAATTATTTTCAAATAGAAACGTCCTCCGGGAGTTTTTCCCATAATGAATGGCATCAGATTGTTTTTACTTTTGATGGTACAATAGCGAAAGTTTATGTGGATGGTAATCTTGAAGGTTCCGGTGATTGGCCAACTTTTAGGGTGACTAAGTTTAGTCCTTTCAGATTGGGTAATCCGGTTAATCGTTGGCAGTTTTTTAAAGGTTATATTGATGAGGTCCATTTGGTTAATCGGGTCTTATATGATTATGAAATTGCTAGTGGATTTTCCCCTGCTATGTATTCATTTTCTACTGACGGTGGCGTAACCTGGAATAAATGGCTGAAGGCTGGTTATGAAGGGGCAAAATATGGCGATAAGGATGCAACTATTGATTTAACAGGGGTTCCCATGGGGATAGGGAAAGACTCTTTGAATAGAATAAGGATTGCTGTGCGTGATGTAAATGGTAATGGGGCGGGTAGAGAATTTGTGCTGCTGGGCAGTGATGCGGTGCCTTTGGAGCCTATAGACAGGTTCCAACTGGATATCAGGCCTTTTCCGAATCCTTTTTATGGTAAAACACAGATTTGCTTTTCCCTTACTTCAAGTAAAGATTTGTCGTTGGATATTTTTGCATCAAATGGGAGGTTGGTGCGACGGTACAATAAAAGATTGTTTGAAGTTGGTTCTCATTCTTTTGTTTGGGATGGCAGAGATGATGATGAAAATATTTTGAGTGCTGGACAGTATTTTGTAAGGGTTAGTGTTGGTGGGCGGGTTTTTATTAAAAATCTTGTTATGTTGAAGTAATTATTTTTTTTGGCTGTTCTAACTTTTTTATACCCAAAGGGCATAAGTTTCATTGAACATAATGCATATTTCACATGCATTCCATTCAATTCAACTTTATCTGGTTCTGGTGACACAACTTAAGCGGTTACGTCACTTTTGGCAGGCGTCCCAAAAGTAACCAAAAAGACTTTTTTCGGCCGGCGAAATTCGCTAGCATTCCGGCTTATTGCGGTGCGGTGGGGAGTGGTTTTGATAAACATAGCCTAAAATTGAATATATGGAGCATCGCAGCCATCACGCCGGAAAGCTCAAGTTCGCCTTTTACGGCCCCGTATGCACAGGAACTGACGTCATGGTCATTCCTTATAAAGGGCCTGGCTCGGGGAACAGAATAGCACAATCTGAAGTTTTTGGGAAAATGAATCCTTGTTCTACTCAATACATCCTCCATAACTTCATGCAGAAGCTATGGAGTCCCAACATCTAATATAAAATGTGATGGCAGTGGTTGTAGTATTTTCTCTTCTGCCCTCTTAGGAGGAATGGATAATGACGACGTGTTCGGGGTGGAAGGGCAGGGTAAGGCGCATCTGAGCTTTTCGGCGTGACGGCTGTGTTGCTCGGTCATTCGGTTTTAACTTTCAATGTTCAAAACCACTTTCCATAGCATCGCAATAAGCCGGAATGTTAGCGAATTGCGCCGGCCGGGAGAAAGAGCATTTTTGGTTACTTTTGGGGCTCCGGCCAAAAGTGACATCAGGCTCTGGGTGGGTAGAATTAGTAATTGGTTATGGAACCCTGAAAGAGCGAATCATAAATACTAATAAACCGTTATTGCCTTGAACATGAGACAGGAGAGCTCGTATCAAGAGTAGGGATATCTAAACTCAAACTATCCGCATTTACCCATGTAACCTTAATATTAGTACCACAATCCGCCGGGTCGTTATCATTGAATACCAATGTACTGTCTGATGTACGACGCCATTCGTGCCTGTCATTACACCCCCATTGCACACCCGTGACTTCTCCGGTCGGTTTGAATTCAAATCCGTGAGAAGGAAGGTCCGGATAATTGGCTGTCCAACGGCCGATTACGGGGTCTGCATTGTTAAGTATGACTTGAAATTCCTGGATTTCATCGCTAACTCCTTCACGTATGATTTTTATACTCAGCGTTGTGGAGTCTAAAGGGAATAACAGTCTGGTGTCTACGTCAGCTGACCATTGGACGACGCCTGTTGTTTTTATCCAGTCGTTCTCCGCTATTTTTACCTGTAGTTCTAAAATAGAACTGTCTGCCAGACCGGAGACTTTAACAATTCCTGAAATAGAAACACCTTTAGCAGGGGTTAATATTACGAGAGATTTAGATTGAATGATTACTGTATCCAGGGCTACCCAGTTATTCTCGTTGGTGACCTTGCAGATGCAGATAAAACCTGATTGTTCACCCGGTGGCATAGTTATAGTCGTATCACCTGAATCAACAGAGACAAAGGTACCTGTGTTACCAATATCCCATTCCCATTTGGCGATTTTACTTTCCTGGTATTCTGCAATAGGAGAGAGTTTAACACTGCTGCCGGAAAGTACCACGGTATCGTTCCCTGCGTTAAGATTGAGAAAATCATTAATAACAACCACTTTAAAACTGTCTGCCCAGGTCAGACCAGAGTAGTCCGAACATTTTACATAGACAAAGAAGTCCCCTTCTTCGGGCCAAACAATTGAAAGAGTGTCGGAAAAGTTTGTTTTGGAAGAATCCAGATCGAGCGTTTTTACCAATGAGTCAGGTGAACCGGCCGCCCAGCTGAGAGATTGTAAAAATCGGGTTTTATTTTCTCCTTCGATAGCGATACGTACGGTGTCGTTGTGATTAACACTGTCGGTGAGTGATGGAAGACGGCCAAAGTTCATTTGAGTAATGGTAGGGGTTACCTTAGATTCAACATAACCATATACAGGGCCTTCTTTGTTAGATTTGTCCCGGATTTTTATCCGATACTCAAAAGTGTAGCTATTTGTATCTAGAGAACGGACGGGATAAATATTATCGGTGAAAAATGTATCGGTGATTGCAGTAATGGGGATTGTATCGATAACCGCAATACTGGTTTCCTGTTTAAGTACAAGATATTTTTGAAAATTTTCATAGTTAGTTTTATCCCAGCTAAGAAAAACAGTGCCTGTAACATAGTCATATGTTGCAACTATTCCTTTTACTGTGGGAATTCCCGTGTAAAGCAGTGTTAAGGTGTCTTGCAAAGTTATGTTGGTTCCGGACTTAACCGTTACAAATTCATAGGTAGGTGTATAATCGGGGAGTGTAGAGGTAAGGCGTAATTGATAACGTCCTTCCGGGAGGCCGGTAAGAGTGAATTTGCCTTGCGCGTCTACATTGGAAAATAAATCGGTACCGAGTACTTTTACTTCAACTGTTTGGAGCAGTGCCCCTTGTTGCAGCCCGACTATAGCTGACAAACTGCTTTCTTTTTTTAAAGTATCACTGCCAATATACCCGGAATCAGGATTTATATATACTGAATCCTGGTAAGCGACAAAATTATCTTTTGTAAAGAGCATACTGTAAGTACCGTCCAAACCACTCACCGAGTATTGACCGCTGTCATCAGCAACTGTATCAAAAGCAAGGGTGGTAGAACTCCGCAAAAATACTTTTACAGAAGCGTTACCTGCCGGGGAGCCATCTGGTTTATGCACTGTGGCCGCTATTTGATTACCGGTAACGGTTTCATCGGTTGTACCTGCTAAATTGTCATCTCCACTGCAGCCGGAAAATATAATGAGGGCGCTAAACATTAATAACAAAAGAACTAGTACTGCAGATGTTCTCTTTTTCCTTAAAATAGAACTTCTTCTCTGTGTCCTCTGTGCCTCTGTGGCAAAAAAGTTTTTATTTTTACATGTATGCTGCATAGTTTTTGGTTGCCTATTTGGAATTGGGAAACAACAGCAGATCAAAATGATAAACTTTTTCTGCTTTATCTTCGTCTTTATGTACAAGGGATCTGACTTCAGACCGAAATTGCTGGATTTTTTTCTCCAGTCGTTGATAACCTTTTTGGGAAATACTGATAACATTGGTTGCGATAATCTGGGGTGTTTCGGTGTTTTTAATAATGCAGCGTTTGGCCAGCTCCAGAGAGTTTATCTGGTACTGTTTAATAATATCGTCCTGAATATAATCGGGAGTGGTAACCGATTTTTCGGTGGGTCTGAGAAAGCCATCAGTTTCTACTTTGATGAGATTAAGTGATTTTAACAGAGCTACAGACTCTTTTGCCTGTTTGGGGGTAATAGGGGGGAAGACCTTTTTACACAGGTCAGTGTAGTTATCTTTGATGTCGATAAAATGCAGTAATGCTCTGATGGTCCCATTATACCAGTTTTGGTAATATTGAAACACCCGTTTGTCGAGGACCTTTTTTGGAGTCCGGTTTAAGGAAATGAGCTGGTTAAAATACATCTCCCGCTCTTCGGCTGTATCTGCCTGGTTGAACTTTACCAGGGTCCGGAAAAACTTTGCCTCTTCTTTATCAAGTGAAAAAATATCGATGAAGCGTTCGGTAAAAGATGCACTTACTTTGCGACCACGCAGCACATCGGTAAAATAACTGCGGGTATTGGGGAGGCCGAGCATGCGGCTGAGATTGCTTTTGTTAAACTTCTTGTCGACCTTTTGGCGCGAGATTTGACTATCCCGGAGAAACTTCCGGAAATCGTTATATTCAAATACGCTTGGGTGTGTCTGGTCCATACTGAGTTTAAATATATCACATTTTTTAAAATACCGCATCAAGTATTTTAAAAAAAATAAAGTGCATTTTTAGCGGTAAATGAATTTGAATAATGCCTTTATTTGCTTAAAAAAGGGGAAAGGTGTGTGAATACTGTACTTTTTTGATGAAAATGGTGTTAAAAATTAGAGTACTTATTTTTTTAATTAGACTTGCGGAAAGTACAAATAAGGGGTAGTATCTAGTATAGGTTTAAAGTGCCAAAACCCAGTCATTCCGGCTTGTCCGGAATCAAAACAATAAGAGTAAAATACTATTTAAAAATAATGAAGAGCTTTTTTGTATATATAATGGCGAACCATCGACCTACAATATATGTTGGTATTACAAATAATCTTCAAAGAAGAATTTATGAACATAAGAGTGGCTTAAACCGAAAAGCGTTTACCTCCAAGTATAAACTTCGCAAGTTGGTATATTATGAGATATTAAATGATTCTTATAATGCCATTATTCGTGAAAAGCAAATTAAGAATATGAGTAGGACTGATAAACTTAAAATGGTATCCGATTTTAATCCTGAATGGATGGATTTATACTCTAAATTATTTAAAGCCCTTGATTCCGGACAAGCCGGAATGACTGGGTGTAAGCATTGATTCTTTGATTAAAGGTATATAACAGCATTTGCTTTAACTGAACGACAATTATTAAATGAAAAGTATCTTAAAGCATATAATTCCTATTCTATTAGCGGCAAGTTTAAATGTCCTTATCGCCAAAGTCCCCGACAGCGGGCTTGTTATGCTGGATGTGAACCGGCTGGAGAAAATTACCAGTAAGGTTACTGCGGATAATGAACACCTAACATTTGAAGAGTTAATTGAAGCGGGAATAAACGGTCTCTATTATAATGTGCAAAATCTTGCAAATAATGATTATAACAAAGGTGAATGGTGGCATGAAGCACATGAATACGGTATATGGGTTTGCGGTGGTGTTGACGGAAACCAGGGGCAGGCTGCTTTAATTAATGACGCTATTATTGCTGCCGCATTGGGCAGTGATTTTATCCAGATTTATGAGCCCTTTAAAGGACCGGGTGAAGGGTGTGTGGGCAAGGTTGATGCTTTTATCGAGAGTGCTTATAAACAGATACAGGATGCAGTTGGTATATTGAATGCTAATTGTCCGGTAATAATAGCGGATGCCGGTTGTACCGCTCAATTAACCGGTTGGGCAAGTCTGGATGGTTTGTTTGGGGAAGTATATGGCCAATCGGATTTTACTTCTTACTATCCTGATATGGTTGATTATGCACAAAATAACAGTACGGCTTTTACCGGCGCAATGGTATGGATGTCTTCCCAGACAGGAGGGACTGCTGTTTCAGATACGGAAATCAGTAACTGGTTTACAACGGCCTATACTGATCTCGGGAATGTAATATGGCATAATTTCCATACTCGGGATGATGCAAACTGGTCCGGACGGGTGCAGTTGATTAATAGTGTCGTTTCAAAAGCATCTTCGGTTCCACAGTGGCAGAATTTTTCTCCCGCAACCACTATAGCCAGGTCAGCACCGGATGTACAGGTGCAGGTTAAAAGTGCTGAGGGATTGGATCCGGCTTCTGTGGAATGTTATTATGCTATTCATCCCATAGAT
>JADFYW010000172.1 GCA_015232855.1 Fibrobacteria bacterium | reverse complement strand
CGATGACTTGATGGATTACCCTGTCAAGCAGGGCAATGACAACATGAGAAATAAATCATATACAATTTAGGACATACGCTAGTTAGATACTTATAGCAAGAATCATAAGCACTATTCTTCAAACCACACAGCATTTGCTCCGGGTCTCTGAGTTTCAAAGTTTAGCTTTACCCAATCTGCTGATCGTGCCGTTTTAGATACCCGTATTTCGTCTAATTTTCCGTCCCAATTACCCCCATTCGAAACATCACCAATAGAGCTACTCCCATCAGTATCATCTAACACGCTTCCTTCAGTACTATCCGTTACACCGGCCACAGCATCCACAAAAGGGGTAACAATATTCCCATCCCAGGTAAAACTCACAAAACTCCATTGTCCCTGGGTAAGGCTCGTGGTATGCACATCCCCATCGAAATCAAGTTCTGGTGTCTTCATCCTGAAGAGGATGTAATCTTTACCCCGCACACCGTATATTCGGGGAACCCGTTGGGTACTTGAACCTCTGCTGAAAACACCTGCAATATTTACAAAATTAATTGAATCAGCAAGACACCAAAAACTTACCGTTAATGCTTCCGCTCCGTTAAGAACGGTAAAATCACCTAAATCAATTTGCCCATTTACACCATCAAACTCCTGCCCTACCCCAATTGCCCCATCCACATCAGAGGTATCGCCCAGGCCGGAACCCTTTCCATGCACACCTATTGCCGTAACATCTTTATACCCGTCGGTTAAAACATTCCCTTCTTCCGCTAAATGCCATACACCGGCAAAACCGTTTGCCGTATCAAAAACCGGGCCGCCTTTACTTTCGCCTTCAACAAAAGGTGCCCCCCAATACATTCTAACATACGGTTTGGAAGTGTTACCAAATACGGTATCTATCTTTACCCATATCTCAGCCACTGCAGCACTACTGTCCCAACGTTCAATTTCAAAAGGAACAACCGTCCCATCCTCTTTGGAAAACCGTACATCCTGCCCCTTACCCTGGGCCTGGGAAAAATCAAAATTATCTTTATTAAGCCTAATCAACAAAGGAAACTCAGCAAGATCATTTCCTATATTAGCACCAGCCCCGGTGGTATTGATACCGATTTTTTTCAAATACATCCAGGAACGGTAGGGCTGTATCACCACGGTACTCCCTGATTTCACTTCCATTTGCTCGTTAAGCATATTATAAACAGAATCTTTTCCCCGTCCATACATAAATTCATGAAAAACTCCTTCCGGTACCAAAGAGACATTCATGAGTTTCTGCAGCACATCTTCATTACTAATATCATCAGATACGCTTGTCCCCGGTATATAAACATAATCACCCTCTTGTACTCCCATTTCTGTCAGAGATACACGAATATCGCCCGGAGCCTGAAGTTTTAACAATGGAACAATAATATTTGTATCCTTAACATCAGGAGCCTCTATATCCTGTGCCAGAGCATTGAAATCACCATCCACGCTTACTGCTTCAATATTATACAAGCCAGGTTCAACATTTTCAAAACTATAGGCACCTTCCTCGTTCGTGGTATCCACAAGAGAATCGGGAATTAAACCATCTATTTTCCTATTATAACTACGCGGATACATGGTAACAATAGCACCTCCCGCGTTATTTGAAACAAGGCCGGCCACCTCAATAGATTCACCACCAGAACCATTACCAGGCTCCCTCCCGGTCACAGGCCCATCACTACAACCAGACAACACTATAACCCAAACCAGCATAATAATTATGAATGACGAATTACGAATTATTAATTGTTTAAATAGCCCTACGGGCATTTTATAATTCATAATTGGTAATTCATAATTCATAATTCACAATGCCTAATTCATAATCAAAGGTCTATTCTTTCCATTTTGAAGCATCCCGGGCTTTACTTAACGGAAATAATTGCATATTCATTTGAAACACCCGCTCTGCCTTACTTTCCTCCAGTATATCAGCTACTTTACACCGAAATTTTCTGAATTCCTGCAGAATTTTATCATACCCATCTTTATCTGTTGCCATGGTTACCCACGCCAGCTTACGCTCCTCACCTGGAAACCTGTCTAAAGACTCCTTTGCCTTATCAAGCATGGAAACAAGAAAATTATTAACCGCAGTTGATGTTGGATGTGAGCCCGTATCAATATACCCGGAGGTGGGACGAAAAAAACCATTCTTATCAAGCTTAATAAGCTTTAATTCTTCCAGGAGTTTAAGCGAGCTTTTTACCTGATAATCCCTGATTGTTGGCATGAGAAAGGTTCCCACTTCTGCATAATTATCACGAACATCAAAAACTCCGGTAAGCGAGCGGAGTGCCGAATGATACCACTTATCATAATATTTATAGGAATGAGCACTTACCTTATAGACACATGACATACGGAAAGAAACGAGCTTTTCAAAGTTTTCTTTTTTCTTCGTATGGCTTTTTGTCTGGTTAAACATTACCATAGCCAAAAAGTACTCAGCCTCGCTCTTTTTCATTCTGCAAAATTCAGTAACATTTGCCGCTATTTTTTTTGACAGATTTGTTTTACCCTGCAGAATATAGGACAAATGCCCGGCAGATTTTAAGCCAATTTCTTTACAGATTATGCGTAAAGACAAACTCGTATCTTTCTGTTTCCGATACTCCAGATAGTCATTCAGAAATTTCCTGAAATCAGTATAATTATACACAGAAACAGTCATATCGTATGTCTTATCACCTTTTGATAATAGATTCAAACAACAGGCCTATTAGTTCATTATAATGTGAAACAAAAATCCAGGCAATGCTTATTTTTAATTATTTTTACGTTTTTTCTACAGACAAACAGATCTTTTTCCATAACCCCTTAATTATTAAGTTATTACGTTATTTATTTGTTTGATTGAAATATCACGTATTTTGTACTAATTCTATCCACCCAGAGCCTGATGTCACTTTTGGCCGACGTCCCAAAAGTGACATCAAAGCTTGAGTAGTATCACCAAAACCATATAAAACTTAATTGAATAGAATACATGTGGAATATGCATTGTATTCAATTAAACTTTTACACCTGTCACCGGGCACAGCTGGATTCCGGTTCTGTTCCTGCCCGGACAATTCCTTGTCGGTACACCATGGTATGCTGCCCGGCTGAAGTAGTAAATTTAACCTTCCACAGGTAAACACCACTTCCCACATACTGACCCTGCAGGTCCTTCTGATTCCAAACCAGCCAGCTCATGAGCCCTTGAGGTGAACGCCTGTAGTGATTTTCCAGTTCACCACATTGCCCGAAATACTGTGTTGATTGATGAACAAATTTACCCAGATGATCAAATATTACCACTTCTGCCACATAACTATCAGTTGAAAATATTTGCACACTGCTGAGACAATTGTCCGGAAAAGACTCTTGCCCTGCTGTTTCTACAGTGCCTGAGACACAACCCTCTTCCGGCGGTAAAACCGTTCCATCATGTTTTAGCCCGAAAGGCCTTACCCACATCCGCTCATAAGAGGTTGTGCCCGTCTGGTCCCTTAGCAGCACGGTACCTCTCCCTGGTAAAATACGACCACTATTATCAACATACAGGTTTGTCATCATTGAATTTGGGTCGTTTATACCTGTACCTATCACCGGTACAAATATGTTTGAATTATTTATGGGATTTGGGTTGTCAGCACCTTGAATTATTTGTGGCAACCCCTGAGGCGCATTAGCCGCAGGTGAAGCGTCTGCATACGGGGCAGCAGTGTTTAGAAAGAGTTCATCATTCACTAAAGGTTTCACTGTCTCGCTACTATTATCCACAATAAAAGTCCATACCAGGCTGTCCGGCCCCTGAACCTTTGGGGGTGAGCCGGGAAGGGATATCAAAGAATAAGCATCCGCTCTGTTCATTTGCGGGCCAGCGAACCTGAACAATGAATCGAAATGAGGCCCCACACTATGCAGCGGTCTTATTTTTTCAGATAAGGTAATCTCCAGTGTGTCAGGCTGCCTCTGCAAAAAGCCTTCCGTGTCTTTGTAATAGGTATTGTCAGAGGGAAACTTTTGGACTTTAAGGACCACCGTTCCTATGCCATCTTCAATAGGAACGTCTCTCCCCTGATAAACTTTACCTTCCGGTAACATCAATGTTGGCAAATTATTGTTCTCAAGACTGGTTACCCCTGCAGGAAATATTTCCAGATTTTTATCCAGGGCACCAGGCAATAAAACAGAGAGCGTAGACAAGTCACTGCCAGCATACTGTATGTCACTGGAAGCCGGTACCATTGCACTATAAGTAGCATTATGCCCCTGCAGGCCTTCGCTGTTCCAATCTATTGAATTTATGGTTGCAGGAAGTTCGGTCACTATGGTTGCGAAACTAATATAGATGGAATCACCCTGACCATCACCATTCCCATCTACTATCCAGGCACGTTCTGCCAACACATATGCAGCAGTCACAGACACTGTTGCACTGACCCCATCCTTAATACCGGTAATGGTCATCTGATTATGTACCGCAACAGGATTTAACTTACCCTCTATTACATTGTTTCTTGCATTCGGAGAAATAGAAAAACCGAACTCTACCACCGCTTCAAACACCCCGCTGGCAGTGCCTGTTTCTATAACGAGCACATCCAGTGAATCTCCTGTATCACTCTTCAATTTTAACATTAATGTATCGATGACATAAATATTAGGGGATTTATGGACAAGCTGCGCCTTCATTTTATCACCGTCAGATTCAGAAACATTGGTAATTGCAATTCCCGACAGATCAAGGAAGGTTATTTTACTCACCGTAGGGTCCCAAATTGTTACCTGCTCATTTGCCTCTGTCCCGTATACCGGGTCAACATACACAGCTGCAATATTATCAATATCCTGACAGGCCAGTATTTCATCTCGAATAATCCCACTCTGTGCTTCTTGTTTTTCTACTATTCCGCAATATTGATTAGAATTAGGAGTCTTTTGGATCAGCAATATATTTTCAAGTTTATCACCGGATGAAGTACATTCAATTTTATCAAGTAACAAGGTATCCACCGATGCATTATTAAACACCTGGTCTTCTACACAAACCTGAACAAGAGTACTGTTACGACCCGGAACACCTCCTGTTTGCGGATCTGATATTTTTACCACTTCTTCGCTATTTGCTCTGGCAGTAACCAGCGTGGCCCTGGCTGTATCTCCTTCCAAAAGTTCAGAAGAACCATTCAGATGAGTTGCGACATTGGCGGTAATCACCCCTTTAAAATAGAACTGCAATTTCCCGTCACCCGAAACCGCAACAGGATTATCGGAAAGAACTACTGACGCCCCCCAAACACCCAAATCACCATTCCTGGTTATAAAAGACATATCGATTATTTCCGAGTCAGTGTACGTTCTCCCTTGAGCATCAGTGTTTATAATCAAAATGTTCATTTTTTTTATTGAGAGAGCGGCGATATAGTCATCCGTATAGGTTATATAAACCTTAGCTTTGGAGGCGTCCCAGATATTTCCAGAAAGAAGAGACAGAGGTGTTGTCCAGTCAACATTGGTAAACATTACCTGACCCGGCTTTTGAGTAGGGACACCATAACCTATAATATCAGAATATTCAGAGAGGGAAACAGGATTTACATAAACAGCTTTCAGTTCATCACCAATTCGAATTTCAAAACTGCTGTTATTACTACTCACCGGAGGTGACTGTGTAACAGGAAGACTAAGACCATACTTACCCGGTGAGAACTCCGTTAATGATGATATTTCTAAATCCGGTTGAGAAGTATTTCCTTCTCCTTTTTTATTACTGAGTTTTACCTGGTATTTTTGAAAAAGAGCAGGATCAAACACAGCATCTTCTACAACTACATACACCATGGTTTCTGTTCCCGTCAAAGATACGCTGAGTTCGTTCCACCCTGCATCGGTAAAATATACCTTTGCAACTTGCGGCTCAGGCTTAACCGGTACACTGGCCGAGGGCTTGTCCTGATTATTTTTCGGGTTTACCCAGCTCACGGTTATGTTATCATAATACGAAGCTTCAATAATATTATTTCCAGATGTAACAGACCCTACCGAAAAATCTACCTTATCAGTAAAGACCAATGAATTATTTTGTGTTTGTGGATTTGAAATAATTAGAGATTCAGCATCTTTGCCTGAATCACTGCTAATAGCTAACGACACATTAGTTATCCCTGCATAAGGAACCGTTAACCGTACAATAAACTGATTATCCCTTTCCGTTAAGTTGCTGGTTCCCCCCAGGGGCTCCCCTGTTACTTTGGTTAATTGTATTTGTGAATTTCCATCAAGTTTTGAATAACGTTCAGAAATAGTATCACTGTTTAACCATCCTTCTTTTTGAGCATAGGCTTCCAGAATGTGCGTTTCTGTTAACTCTAAAGCAGCTCCGGTATATTTTTTAAAACTATCGGTACTGTTTAACCGGTAATATATTTCCGTACCCGTTACCGCATTACTCAGGTTCACCATTTGCATAAAAGTAAACGACTTTCCCGGAGGGTCAGCCACAGGGGCAGGCAGGTTCACAGGGCGGAACATATTTATGCTTGTTTCCAGCTTTATGGTTGATCCCGAAAACTGCCGTTCACAATAAAAGAAATCAAAATTGTACACCTCTCCTTTTACCAGACCCAGTTCAGGGGCCAGTTTATCCAAATCAGCAGTACCGGGCAACGCATCATGTAAACCACCCAAATCTATTACTAATTTATTATTAATATATACCCATACATCATCATCACCCCTGAAATTAAACACTTCACCTCCCATATAAGGGAATTCGGTATGAGCCTCCATACAAAAAAGATTGTTATGGTACTGGTTATCATTAGGGTTCAGAAATTTCTGTGCCCCATTGACCTTATCAATAGGAAAGAATGTCTGGTCTGCAAATTCAAAAACATCTGTAGTAGCAGGATTCTGGTCGACCAGGTATCCCTCATGCACCCTGTTTGCTGAGGTATTTTCAAACCAGTTTTCTGCGTCTATGCGCTGGCATTGATTACACTCGGTAAGTCCCGCACCTGAATATTCAGCACAGCTTTTCGGTGCCTTATTCGGCTTCCGGTCGTCCCCCAGCGTATCAAGAAATATATCCGCAGCCGGTACCCTCCCACTAAAAGATTGTCTAGCACAAATTTTCTGGTTTTGATCCGCAGGATACGGCCCGGCAAAATCATAATGGGAAGAATTGAAATCATAATAGGTGACTTTCAATGTATCCGCAGCTATTACCGGAAGAGATAATATTAGAAACAGTTGAATAATGTTAAAAATCTTATACATATTTTCTTTCCTTATTTATTCGATAAAATTATTATTAAACCCTGTTTTAATCAGTCCTATTCCCCAGCCTGCTGCCAGTGTTCTTTTATTTCTTCTGCCGTACGTTGGGTATTTGAAATACGTAACTCATCAATAGTTCCTTTCAGCAATTTTGTTTTTGTCGCATCAGTTGCCAGCCAAACTTCCTTCCAAACCGGAGTTTTGATACAGTACAGTTCCCCTGCTTTTTCACCATTGAAATACAAGATCCCTGCAGTATGGTCTTCATTAATAGTAAGAGCTATATATACCCATTCAGTTTCAGGGAGTAAAAAAGTATTATCCCGTCCATTTACGTCCTTATATATTTTCATATCAAACTCATTCCCATTCAAACGGAATCCATCGTAATTACTACCGCCAATTAATAGGATAAACCCAAAGTTATCCGGAGGATTCTCCGGCTTATACCAAACTTCAACAGTAAAATTCCGTTCCGGCGGATTAAAATTACACTGACCATAATCGTCAAGGCCATCAAAATACAGCGCTTTCCCAAATTTCCCATCAACCCATTCCGGCCCACCAGCCAGCTCCCCTTTACCGCTTATCTCATTCTTAAAATCAGAACCCTCGCCCTCATCAAAATGCCAAAGGGCAATCGTACTGGAATCAGCTTCAAATGCTACTGGTTCTGATTTTGGTGTTGTATCAACATCCAGAACGATATCATCTAATACCTGGACATAGTTATCAATTTCCAACGTTGCATAAACCGAATCATTTATAGACGCTGATAATGTATCTACAATAGCAGCTGCTTTCGCAAGAGCAGTATTTGCTTCAGGAGTAAAAGCCCTGGAACCGACTACATATTCACCGGTGTGCACATATTTAGATGTGTAGAGTTTTTTTCCGATTTGTGCCCGGACAATATATAACCCTTGTTGCAGGCCACGGAAAGCAATGGGAAACTGATGATTCCCCTGCTGTAGCATACCTTTATTAATATGAGAAAGTTGCCGGCCGTCAAGAGCAATAAGATCTATCGAAACCAGTAACGGTGATTGAACGGTAAAAAACACATTTCCATTCTGGATTTCCGGAATCTTCACCTGAGGTCTTTTCTTTACAAAATTTGTTCCCGTTGTTTTATAATCGCTAATTTTAAACTTTCCATCAGCATCAGTAGTATCAGAAAGTCCGGCACCAGACAAGGCCATCACAACACCCTTCAGGGGCTTTGCCTGTTTATCAACCACTTTGCCCACAAGAATTATGTTTTCAGAATAAGCGAAACCCAGGGTCAAAAAGAGGCCCATTATCAGTATTTTTCCTAAAACTACCATTTCATAATTCCTGTTTAATTGCGATTAGCCTGTATTGTTGTTGATCCACGTATTATTATAATAACAGAAACCCGGTTTTTTGCAACTAATATTTGAATTCTTTGATCTTTTATACATTTTAATTATTTATATATTCTTTTA
>JADFYW010000171.1 GCA_015232855.1 Fibrobacteria bacterium | reverse complement strand
AGTTGTTTGTTCCTGTTATAAATAGATTTTATATATAGAAAACAGCCTCAAGGCTTTTCCGATATGAAAATCCTCTCCAATATTAAACTTCCGAACATTGATGGGTATTCAGTAAAAACTTTTTCTGATTACTGTCCTGAGATAATTATAAAGAATAAAAACGGGAATGGGCTTGCCTATATTTCTCTCACAAAAATTTTCTCTATTATTCCAAAAGAAGAATTTCCCGAAATCCTGATTATATCATCTCCCGAATACCTTCCGGTGCCTGAGGATATGAAGTTGTTTCAAGGCCCCAAAATTTTGCTTATTACCGATTGGAATGTTGGAATCAGATATCTTGAAAGTCTATGTGGCTTGTTTGATTATTGTTTTACCGATATTTGTGGTTTCGAATTACTACACAAATTGGGGGTGCAAAATATTTTTCATCAACCCTTATTTGGTCATAATCCGGATAGGTTTCGTTTTTTGGGGAGTGAGCGGGACATTGACCTGTCATTTTGTGGTAGCTTTAATAGTAGTCTCCACGGTAAGCGAAATCAGCTTCTTTACAAATTGGCCAGGTTGCATAATCAATACCGAATAGAAGTTGGGCAGTTTTTTGGTAGCGAATATGTTGAAATATTAAACCGCAGTAAACTGGTTTTTAACTTTTCTATTCGGAGTGAAGCCAATATGCGAAGTTTTGAGGCAATGTCTTGTGGGGCTATTCCCTTGGTAGAAAAAGGAAATAGAGAAATGCCGATACTGTTCAGGGAAGGTCTCCATTATGTTGAATACACCCCTGATTCATTAGAAAAGGTTATAAACAACATCCTTTCCTGTCCTTCAACACTAAAGAATATGCGAGAAAATGCTTTGCAGGAAATAAGCGGTCATAGCTTTGCCGCTCAAATTAAAAGCCTGCTTGCTATTGTATTAAACCGGAATGAATATGTAGGAAATAGTAATAAACAAAACCCAATGAAAGAGCTTGAAGTTTCTGTAATAACCCACGGAGCCATTTTAAAAAACAATATGTACGGTTGGGGATACAAAGACAATAATCTGGTGGATGTACTTACTCCGTATTTTACACAGACCCCAGAGCTTGAAGGTGAAATTTTACCAGCAGTACTTTTACAGCAAATTAAAGAAAATTTTGATAAAGGAGACCGGCTATCAAAGCTGCCTGAAATCTTCACCCGACGTTTTATCAAAGGGGAAATATTGCCGGGCTGCCTTAGAAATTTGTTTGCTTCGTTGTATTGTTTTTGGGTTCAAGACTGGGAAAATTGTATTCACTATTCAAACCATGGTGTTGAGGAGTTTGAAAGACTTAATTCAAATTCAGAAGCGGTGTTTATCAGAAAGTCTCTGTATGGTTACTTGTTTCCTCCCCTTCGTCTGGGAGATCGATTTACGGTTGATCTTAACAATTCCTTTGTTGTTGATAGACAATCAGGTGAGTATATGGAAATATGCCAGTTATTAGAAGATATATGCTATGCAAAGATGTGTAGATCCTATCTTGCATTACAACGGCCCGAAAGAGCAGTTGGCATGTTAGAGAAAATAAGTAATGCCACCTTTCTCAGCCCTGAAAGAGACCTTCTGGAGGTTTTAACTTTCGCTTCACTTAAAGATGGTACAAAGACAGAACTTGCTCTAAATGTACTCTTTAAAAAAGAACCCTTTCGTAGCGGGCTTTGGCCGGATATGCTTTGGGCTTGCAAGCAGATTAATAATAAGGCTCTCCATCAACGTTATCTGGATGTTTTTATAAATATTGCCCGTAACTACCTGGCGCATGACCAGGGATTAATACTTTGGCTTAAGCAATTGGGTTGTTAATTGGTTTTACAAAAGTTCTCACCAATGAGATAGCCTGTACTCCAGGCTATTTGTAGATTATATCCACCCGTGGGTCCGTCAATATCGAGAACTTCACCGGCCAGGTATAAGTTGTCTATAAGTTTTGATTGCATTGTCTTTGGGTTAATTTCTTTTAAACAAACTCCACCTGAGGTCACCACAGCTTTTTCAAATCCTACCAGGCCTTTGACGCTAAGCTCAAAAGATTTTAATAAGGAAAGGAGTTTTTTTCGTTCGGCTTTAGTAACTTCGTTTACTTTCTTGTTCTCATCAATACCTGATAGAAAAATTATAACCGGAATCAGTTTTTTGGGCAGGAGTTTATGTAAGGCGTTTTTGAAAAGTTTATTGTTTAATTCTGCAAAATCTTTAAGAATGCGTTTATCTAATACCGGGTAGTCGAGGGCAGGTTTGAAATCAATTTTTATTTTCAGGTTGTTAGCGTGACTTTCGCTAATGATTTTACTCAGGTTTAAGCCTTGGGGACCACTGATACCATTTCCTGTAAAAAGAGCCTCACCGAAAAACGAAGCCAGTTTTCGCGTCGTCCAAAGGCTCAGCTCAACATTTTTTAAGCTGAGGCCCTCAAGCTGTTTAGTGATTTTATCCTTAACGATAATTGGTGTGAGGACGGGTTTAGGGTCAATAACGGTATGTCCCAGTTGTTTAAGCCAGCAGTAGCCGTCTCCAGTGGAACCTGTGAGTGGGTATGATTTGCCTCCGGTTGTTATTGCATAATTATGAGCTCTGATTTCTTCTCCATTTTCAAGAATAAGTTTTTCAATATGTTGTAATTTGTGTTTATCGGCAGCAAGGCAAATCTTTTTGACCGGGCTATTAAATTTAGTTGTTACTCTGTTTTTTTTAACATAGTTGGCAAGACAATCCACAACATCTTTTGCTTTGTCTGAATGGGGGAAAATGCGTCCGCCTCTTTCCACTTTTGTGATAAGGCCTAGTTTCTTGAAAAAATCAACAGTATGTTTATTGGAAAAAGTATACATGGCAGGGTATAAGAATTTCCCATTTTTTCCGTATGTGGTAATGAATGTTTTCAGGTCGTCTTCTGCGTTGGTTATATTACACCGGCCTTTGCCGGTAATCAGGAGCTTTTTTCCCAGGATTTTATTTTTTTCGAGTAAGAGGACCGATGCACCTTGTTCTGCGGTATGCCCGGCTGCCAACATACCTGCAGCGCCTCCGCCAATTACAGCCAGGTTGTAGTTGGGGTCACTCATTATAACCCAGCTGACTGGTTGCTATTCATGTTATGATTCATAACATCTTCTCTTTTGTTTTTTTTTAACATTTTGATACCATGAGCGCTGCTGAGTTTTTAATATAAAGAATAAATCCAGTGATGCTTATTTTAATACGTAATGGGGGTTAATCTTTTTTTGCTTTCAAATAGGTAGTAATTAATTTTGTCAGGTATGTTTCGAAGGTAGACATCTGTTCCGTTAAAGTATCACCTTTAAGATGGGTAATACCTCCGAAAGCAATGGCATCCGTTCCGTTCTGAAACCAGTCATTAATATTGTCTACGGTAATTCCACCACAGGCGAGTAAGGAGATCTGGGAAAAAGGGCCTTTTAATTCTTTGCAGTAAGACGGACCAAGATTTTTAGCAGGGAATACCTTAACCATTGTTGCTCCGGCATCCCAGGCACGATACACCTCTTGGGGTGTCATGGCTCCGGGAAATACAGGCACTTTTTTTGAAAGGCAATAATCAATAACCTCATGAGATGTAATCGGGGAGACTATAAAGGAGGCTCCTGCATCAAGAGCTTTTTTTGTATCGTCTTTGTTAAGAACGGTACCGGCGCCAATTGCTATAGCATCTCCAGAGTTCTGTTTCATTTCGCTAATGAGGGATGTTGCCCCTTCGGTATTCATCGTTACTTCAATTGCTTTTAGTCCCGAGTGAATTGCCCCACGGGTAACCGGGCCAGTTTGATCTTTGGTAATCCCTCTTAGAATGCAGAGAAGTGGTAAAGTCTTAAATTGTTCAATATCCATAAAACTCCCTTAGATGAAAAAGATGGTTCTAATTCTTTTTCTATATTGTATAAAATGGGATATGCATTTGTTAATGGAAAAATCATACGGGAAGAAAAAGCTGTTATTTCCATCTTTGACAGAGGATTTGTACTGGGAGATGGTATTTTTGAATCATTCAGGGCCGTTAAGTTTATTCCGGAATTTTTTGAAAAACATTTTTCCCGCTTTGCGCGCTCAGCCGAAAAGCTCCTTATTCCCATTCCTGTCTCGGCTCCTGAGCTTTCTCAAATTGTTAAGTCCATCCTTATTAAAAATAAGTTGAAGGACGCTGTGGTCCGGGTTACCCTTACCAGAGGAGCTTATGCTGGTGATTTAAGTATTAAGCAATGTACCCCCACTCTGGTTATAACTGCAAAACCAGTAAAGGGATTATCAGTTTCATTGTATAAAAATGGTGTGGATGTGGCCTTATCATCAGTGAAACAGGAAATGGCAGGAGGGGTTGAACCTTCAATAAAGAGTCTGAATTATCTGGCAAATATTGTAGCAAAGGCAGAGGCAGATAATGCCAAATGCTATGAGGCACTACTTTTAAATCGCCGGGGTAACCTCACCGAACTAAGCACATCTAACTTTTTTTGTATTATCAATGATGTGGTTTTAACTCCTCGCTTGTCGGCCGGGATTTTACCAGGTGTTACCCGAGATGTTGTTTTATCATTGTTACAACAAGGTAAATCACCATTTAAGCAAAAAACAATACATAAAAGTGAAATAAAAAATATGCAGGAGGCTTTTTTAACCTCATCTATTAGGGGGATAGTGCCAATCCGGAAATTAGGAACTGAAACCATCGGAATAGGAGCTCCAGGTCCAACCACCCAAAAAATAAGGCAGTTATATTTAAAGAGTTGTTCACAAAACCGCCTAAATTTCAAAAAAAAAGCAGTAAATTCGCAAAAATCGAGCCAATAAATATTTTTTTAAAAAAAAAGTTTTGAAAGCCATGAAAACTTGGTAAAAATTTATTAAGTTTTCGCCTCTTTATAAGTTGAAAAGAGAATTCTTTAGGAGAGTGTTTTTACTCTGCCAAAGTAGCTCAGTTGGTAGAGCAGCTGATTTGTAATCAGCCGGTCGTAGGTTCAAATCCTATCTTTGGCTGATAAAGTTTATTGGGTCGATGCCCGAGTGGTTAATGGGGGTGGACTGTAAATCCACTGGCTACGCCTACGGTGGTTCGAACCCACCTCGGCCCATAAACTTTACCAAAAATGGCAGAAAATTGCTGAAAAGAAACTAATTTACGCAGTATTAAGGATTATAAGACAGAAGGAACAACAAAATAAGTTAAAAAGAATGGGCGAGCTTAACTCAATTGGTAGAGTACCACCCTTCCAAGGTGGCTGTTGACGGTTCGAGTCCGTTAGCTCGCTCCATTTTAGATTTGGAGTGGGGTAATTGTGGCCCAGATAGCTCAGTGGTAGAGCACTTCCTTGGTAAGGAAGAGGTCTCGGGTTCAAATCCCGATCTGGGCTCCATGATTTTTTTTTTATAATTAAAAATTTATAGTGAAAAGTATGACTTATTTTTTTAAAATAACGCTTCACAAAAATTTAAGGAATCAATAACCGCTTATAGGAGAGCAAAAATGGCAAAGGAAAAATTTGTAAGAAACAAACCGCATGTCAATATCGGTACCATTGGCCATGTTGATCACGGTAAAACCACATTAACTTCAGCTATTACAACAGTAATGGCATCAAAAGGCTATTGTGAGGTTAAATCTTTTGAGGAAATTGATAATGCGCCAGAAGAAAAAGAGCGCGGCATTACTATCAACACTGCACATATCGAATATGAATCAGAAAAAAGACACTATGCTCATGTAGATTGTCCTGGGCATGCTGATTATGTTAAAAACATGGTAACGGGTGCAGCTCAGATGGATGGTGCAATTCTTGTTGTATCTGCAGCAGATGGTCCTATGCCTCAAACACGTGAGCATATTTTGTTAGCTCGTCAGGTTGGTGTTCCTGCTATTGTTGTATATCTCAACAAAGTTGATCAGGTAGACGATCCTGAACTTATCGAATTGGTAGAAATGGAAGTTCGCGAACTGTTGAGTAAATATGAGTTTCCTGGTGATGATATTCCAATTGTTCAAGGTTCTGCCCTCAAATCAATGGAAGGTGATAATAGCGAAATTGGTAGCGAGTCAATTGTTAAGCTTATGGAAGCCGTAGACAGTTATATTCCCGAACCCGTTCGCGATGTAGACAAAGATTTCATTATGCCTGTTGAGGATGTGTTCTCAATCACTGGCCGTGGAACAGTTGCAACTGGCAGAATTGAATCTGGAAAGATTCATGTTTCTGATGAAATTGAACGTGTTGGTTTTGGCGAAACAAAGAAATTTATTGTAACTGGCGTTGAGATGTTTCGGAAATTACTTGAAGATGCACAGGCTGGTGACAATGTTGGTCTCCTTCTGAGAGGTGCAGATAAGAAAGATATTTTCAGGGGCCAGGTACTTTGTAAACCCGGTTCAGTAGCTCCTCATACTAAATTCAAAGCAGAAGTGTATGTGCTGAGTAAAGATGAAGGTGGTCGTCATACTCCATTCTTCAAAGGTTACCGGCCACAATTCTATTTCCGTACTACTGATGTTACAGGTGAAGTCGGACTTGAAGAAGGTGTTGAAATGGTAATGCCTGGTGATAGAGTTTCAATTACAGGCAACCTGATAATGCCAGTTGCTATGAACAAAGATCTTCGTTTTGCCATTCGTGAAGGTGGAAAAACAGTAGGTGCAGGAGTTGTTACAGAAATTATTCCCGATTAATTAATTGAAGGTCTGTAGCTCAATTGGCAGAGTAGTGGTCTCCAAAACCATTGGTTGTGGGTTCGACTCCCGCCAGACCTGCGGAGATTATTAGAAAAAAATGAAAAGATTTCAAAATTATATAAAAGACGTAATCATCGAATTAAAGAAGGTTACATGGCCGACCTGGGATGAGCTTAAAGGCGCAACCTGGGCGGTTATTATCTTTTCTATAATATGTTCTCTTTATGTCTTTTGCGTTGATTACGTACTTATGGAAGTAATTAAACGCGTAGCTGATTTGTTTGGAACCTGAAGAAGAAGCTGGTGAGAAGCATATGAAAAAATGGTACGTAGTACATACTTATTCCGGGCAAGAGGGCAAGGTTAAAGCTCATTTGGAGATGACTGTAGAAAAAGCTGGTCTGGCCGAGTATTTCGGAGAAATTCTCATGCCTACCAGAGAAGTTGTTTCGGTAACCAAAGGCAAAAAGATTAGCCGTGACCGTAAGAACTTTCCAAGCTATGTTATTGTTGAGATGGAAATGAACAAAGAAACATTGCATTTTGTAACAGATGTACCTGGAGTAACTCATTTCGTTGGTGTAGGCAAACCTCAACCTATTCGTCCGGCTGAAATAGAACGTATTCTCGGTCAAGAAAAGACAACAGTACAGGAGGATGGTAAAGTTGAAATTCCTTATCTTGCGGGTGATAATATTCGTATTAAAGACGGTCCATTTAAGGACTTTGACGGTCTTGTAGAAGAAGTAAATCCCGAAAAGGGAAAAATAAAAGTATTAGTAAGTGTATTCGGGCGTTCCACTCCGGTGGAGCTCGATTTTATACAGGTTGAAGCTTTATAAATTAGGAGCACCCAAGTGGCTAAAAAAGTAACTGGAATGATTAAACTGCAGATACCTGCTGGTCAGGCAAATCCCTCACCACCTGTTGGTCCCGCTTTGGGGCAAAAGGGTGTGAATATTATGGAATTTTGCAAAGCTTTTAATTCCAAAACTCAGGATAAAAAGGGTTATTTGATTCCTGTTGTTATCAGTGTATACGCAGATCGTAGTTTTTCTTTTATTGTAAAAACGCCGCCTACTTCTGAATTAATAAAGAAAGCTGCAAAACTTTCCAAAGGTTCTGGAGAACCCAACCGGGTTAAAGTGGGTAAATTGCAACAATCGCAAATAGAAGAAATCGCCAAAATGAAAATGCCGGATTTAAATGCCGGTTCCCTTGAATCAGCTTGTGAAATGATAAGGGGTACAGCAAAAAGTATGGGAGTTGAAATCTCCGGATGAGGATATAAAATGAAACGTGGTAAAAAATATCAAGAAATAGCTAAACAAATTGAGGCTGGTAAAGAGTATACCATCCCCGAAGCTGTTAAGATCCTAAAAAATGGGAAATGTACCAGTTTTGACAGTTCTCTTGAAGTTCATATTAATTTGGGTGTTAATCCAAAACATGCTGATCAGATGGTGAGAGGAAATGTTGTTCTTCCGCATGGAACTGGTAAAAAAGTACGGGTACTGGTTTTTGCAAAGGGTGATATGGTTAAAGCCGCAGAAGAAGCTGGTGCAGAGTTTGTTGGTGGTGAAGAACTGGTTAATAAGATCCAGGAAGGATGGCTTGAATTTGATAAAGTGGTTGCTGCTCCGGATATGATGCCTGTTATTGGTAAAATAGCAAGAGTTTTAGGGCCCCGTGGCCTTATGCCCAATCCAAAATCAGGAACGGTTACACCAAATGTTGCCGGTGCTGTTAGTGAGTTGAAAGCTGGAAAGCTTTCTTATAGGGTGGATAAAGGCGCTAACATTCACGCTGCTGTAGGCAAGTTGTCTTTCAGTGAGGAACAACTGGTTGATAATTCAAAAGTTCTGATTGAATCCATAATTAAAGCCAAACCAGCTACTTCAAAAGGCGAATATATTAAAAAAGTAGCTATTTCCGGTACAATGACTCCTGGTATTGTTATCGCTAAGGTCGCACTCCGGTAATTAAGATAAAACCATAAGGTAAAAAAATGTTTACACTCGAAGAAAAAAAGAAAGTAGTAGAAGAAGTCGTTGAACAGGTGAAAAAAACATCTGGTATTTATCTTGCTGATATTACCGGAATCAATGTGGAATCCATTACAGCTTTCAGGGCTGAACTGAGAGAAAAAGGGATTTTTATGAGAGTAGTTAAAAACACACTCTTAAAAAATGTTTTTGAGAAATGCAAAGTAACGGGTCTGGATGAATACCTGGTAGGGCAAACGTCACTCATTCTTGCAACAGAAAATGATCCTG
>JADFYW010000170.1 GCA_015232855.1 Fibrobacteria bacterium | reverse complement strand
CTTTGTCGTTAAACATAACTTTATCCATGTAAGCTTTTACAATAAAAATACCTCTTCCCCTCTCTCTCTGCCAATTTCCCCGAATGCGGGGATCTCCTATTTGTTTTGGCGTAAACCCCTCGCCCTCATCTCTTATGGCAAATTGGATAATGTCGGGAGTGGCACAATATGCAATTTCAATTTTTTTTGAGCTATCATACTTATTGCCATGTTCAAGAGCATTATTAGCAAGCTCAATGGCGCTTATGAGGAACTTTTTACGTTTTTCCTCGTCTGCTACATGCTTGAGGAGGTATTTTTCCATTTCTTTAAAAATAAGATTGAACTCAGCGTCAGTAGCGTAAATACGGCTGATATAGTCTTGCTGACCCGTAAAACGATGAAGCCACTGGGGGTGAGTACGGTCTTCCACATTGTTAATTTCCATAATAAGGAAAGTTCTGTCGTCTTCAAGTTCACTGGACTTATTAAAAACCTCCAACTCATCCACAAGAGCAGTATGAGCTTCTTCCCGGTGTAGTTTATTTACCGATCTAATCAATCGGGCAAGTTCGGAATACATAAATTGCTTTCCGCGTACATCACGGATTTCAAAATAGCCGTCGGTAAAAAAGTAAAGTCTATCACCTTCCTGCAACTGGATCTTTTTTTCTTCATAGCCTGGGGATTCTATCATCCCAAGAAACATGCCATTAGTCTCCAGTTTGATGAGTTGGCCCGATTTTCTGATTAAGATTGGTTGGGGATGGCTGGCTTTACTGTATAAAAAAGTATAATCGTTAATATCCAATATACCGTAAAATGCTGTGAGATAATGCCCGGATTTTAAATGTTGTATGAGGTTTCGGTTTATAATGGAGAAGAGTGCTTTTGGAGAATGTATCTGATAGGCATGATCGATTAAAGCCATTTTAACCATGGCTCCCACAAACGCAGCTGCAAGCCCATGTCCGGATACATCACCAATAAAGACGCCGACCTTTCCTTCACCCAGATCGAGGATATCATATATATCTCCCCCTACCTGTCTGATGGGTTCGTAGGACGCAAAGAATTCAACACCCGGAAAATTGGGTATATCACTGGGCATGATTCCCTGTTGGACTTCCTGGGCTACATTTAATTCATCCATTATGGCCTGGTAGGCCTGATCCAGAGATTTCCGTGTTTCTATCAGAAGGGCGTGTTTATTCTCAACAATAGTTTGCTGATCTTCCAGTTTTTTATACTGTTCTAACAATATTCTTTTAGTTAATACCAGTTCTGTGATATTATTAAACGTAAGGATACATTCGCTTGGAAGTTCTTCGCCACTGTCAATAGGATGAAAACTAATCTCAAACCAGCTCTTTTTTCCATTGAGCAGCATTTCATATTCATTTACATGGAGTGGCCGTCTTGAAGAGAGAACAAGATTAACGTTTGCGGTTATCATGGAAAAATCCCAATCAGAAAAGATTTCTTCAATAGAGAGATTTAAACATTCTTTGAAATCTTTTCCTAAAAATTCAGCCATGGCTTTATTTAAACGAATAACTTTGAGATCCTGGCTGATAAGGCACATTGGTTCCAAATGATCGAATATAGCCTCCAGCTGGTTCTTACTGAACTCAACGGTGTTAAACAACTGTACCGAAGGCCTGCCTGTCATGTCAGGGTTTTCCGCTGTTATCAAGTGTATATCGCCCGTCTTTCTTAGCGTCAGCGGCCGGCAGCTGAATATAATCTGGTTTCAAATCTTTGCTTTCAATGGAGTCCTGGCTCATAGCCATATGTAAAACAGATTCTTCATTGTATGCCTCAGGAAATCCCATCAGTTTTTTATACACTGAAATAAACGGAGACTTATCAAGATATGCCTCTGGTACAATGAGAGTAGTGTCATTTTCTGCCTCATCTAAAATTTGGTCAGTAGTCCAGATTTTAATTTGAGACTTATCTTGCAGGGCTTGTTCGTTTGAAATTGTATAATAATGGTTACGTCTTGCAGGGATAATCACCCGGCAATTACCGGCTTCTTCTTTTAAGGGTAACAGGGGCTCGTAAGAATTAAAGGTGTATATGGGGATTTTTGAAGGAAAGCAAAGACCTTGCGCATATGCTAATCCTGTACGCAAACCAGTAAAACTACCGGGACCCGTATCTACAACAAGAGTTTTGATATCCCCATAACTGAGTGAATTGTTTGTTAGTGTCTCTTCTAATAAAAGGTTTATACCATCTGCAAAACTGCTATCTCCTTTATAACAAAAGAGGCATTTTTTATTAGAATCAAAGATCGCCATTACCAGTATACTGGCAGTATCAATTAAAAGGGTAACAGATTTTTTCGTAACCATGAACTCATTATACTATTTTGAAAAAAAATATCAGCGCCTTTTTTTTTAAAAGGCTTATTTTTGAAGACTTTCGTCTATAATTTTACTCAATAGCGCTGAATAGTCCAATCCTACTGCGCGGGCCTGTTGCGGGAGTAAAGAGGTTGCCGTAAAACCGGGCAAGCTATTTGTTTCCAGAACAAAGATATCATTATCTTGAATTAAGAAATCAGTCCGGCTGTAAATAGATAATTTCAGTACGGTATGGCATTTTTGGGCCAGCTCCTGCATTTGTGCAACCTGAGTAGTGGTGAAATTTCCCGGGGTAAGTTCTTTTGTTCTATTAGCCAGGTATTTTGCTTCATAGTTAAAAAAGCCATCATGGAGAGGGATAATTTCTGTAGGGGGAAGTTCTTTGAAGTTTTGAATATACCCACAGGTTCCTTCTTTACCCTGAATGAATTTTTCTAAAAGGATTTCTTTGCAGCTTGTAAGCATAGTTTCACATGTATTGAGGCAATCTTCTTTGGACGAAGCAACTTCAACTCCAAGGCTGGAGCCTCCGAGGGGATCTTTTATTACCAGCGGAAACCCGAATTTTGCTATTACCTGCTCTAGTTGTTTTATCAGGAGTGTTTCTTTGTTAAAAACAGCAAACGGAGGGGTGGGAATATCCCATTGCTGATACATTTTTTTGGTCATTATTTTATCCATAGCCAGGGCCGAACCTAAACATCCACTCCCTGTATATCGCTGTCCGCACAGGTCAAAAAAACCTTGCAGTAAACCATCCTCACCTCCCACTCCGTGGAGAGCAAGGAGGAAAATATCACAATGAGGAAATTTGTTAAAGTCAGGGAAATTGGCCTGATGCCAGTCTTTTGGAGGGTTGACAATAATGTCTTGCAACATCTCGAAAGAAAAAGGGGTGTGCTCCCAGTCTAAATAGGTATCGGGCCAAAGCCAGGTGTTTTGTTTTGAAATAATAAGAGGAAACCCACGATAACGGGTTGCGTCCAGGTTTTGGAGCATAACGCTGCCAGAATGAAGACTGACATCGTGTTCAGGGGAAACCCCTCCCATGATTACGCCAACGCAAGGTAATTGTTTAGCCAATGTAAATACCGGTTAGAGTTCTAATATATTACCCTGAGGAGCGTCTGTATCGCTAAAATCCTCAACAAAGTAATTGTAGCCTTCATCATCCTGAGAGTAGTTGTCTCCGATATAATTCTGAAAGAAAAACCGGAGGGCGGATTCTTTGGTATCCATTTCAACCACTTTGTGAAGAAACTCTTGGTTGGGAGCGAGGAAAGCGATTGCGTATTTTGGCATATTAACCTTAATCTACAAAAGAAATGAGGTAAGAAGGAAATAAATAGAAAGTCCCAGGATATCATTGAATGTGGTGACAAAAGGGCCGGTAGCCAAAGCAGGATCGATATTAAGTTTATCAAGAGCCAAAGGAATAAGAGTACCAGAAAGTGTGGATATAAGCATAACACAAAAAAGCGAGCCACCCACTACACCACCGAGCATAATGTCGTTATACCAGAGAAAAATAAGCAGGGCTAATATCAGGCCACATACGGTGCCGTTAATACAACAGACAATGACCTCTCTGGTTAATTTATGAAGTAGTTTGCCTCGTAAAATTTCCCCTGTAGCAAGGCCCCTTACGGTTATGGTGGAAGATTGAATCCCTACTATACCTCCCATGGCCATGATAACGGGAATAAAAAAAGCCAGTAAAAGGATTTTCCCCAGTGCAACTTCGAAACGGCTCATAATTATAGCAGAAAGAATTCCACCAAATAAACCAATTATAAGCCAGGTAAGGCGTTTTCGTGAGATTTCAAAAGAAGAATGGCCATGTAAATCTTCATTGCCGGTACCAGCCATTTTTGCAAAGTCTTCTTCGGCTTCTTCTTCAACAACATCGAGAATATCATCATGAGTGATACGGCCCACCAGCCGATAATCTTCATCAACAACGGGAACCTCGACTAAGTCATATTTTTTTACAATTCTGGCTACATCTTCCTGATCCATGGATGTATCTACACTTTTTACCTCTCCCATGATATCAGAAACCATGGTATCGGGCTTGGCCAGAACAAGTGCATTCAAGGGTAAAATCCCTAATAATTTGTTGTTTTCCGAATCAACCACAAACACATTATATATTTGTTCGGTTTCTTTTACGGCATTTCGGATTTCAGTAATGGCTCTCTCTACATTAGCATTTTGACTGATAGCTACCACCTCTTTGGTCATCAGACCGCCAGCGGTATCACTTTTGTGTTTCAGAAGTTCTCTGACCTCTTCCGCATCCTCCCTCTCCACTTTTTCGAGCAGCTGTTCCTGGGACACCGCATCCATCAGGCCGACAAGGTCTGCAGCATCGTCGGATTCCATTTCTTCAATTATTTGCGAAAGCACATTATTATGAAGGTTTTGGGCTAAAAACCGTTGCTTGGAATCACTTAATTCAGGAATGACTTCAGCCTGGACATCATCGGTTAACCGGTTTATAATTTCTAAGGTATCGTCTTCATCGAGAAGATTAAGCAGAAAGGCAATATCTGCCGGATGAAAGTCTTTAATTAAAGCGAAAATTTCTCCAAAATTCTTATCATGGAGATAATCTCCAATCAGCAGAAAAATCGCGTTTTGCTCTAAATCTATAGACTTCTCATTTGCCATCGTGCTAACAAATATAGACTCTTCTTTGAATGGGCATAGATAAAAATCGTTCTTTTTTTGTTTTTTCCCTAAAGTTTTTGTGAATTCTGCCGATTAATAAAATGAGGAGAAAGTAATGTTTATACAGGCCATGGCCAGTGTTTTTGCTTCTAGTGGTGTGCTGCGCCCGCAGCGATATGCTGCTCCTGCGTCCAATTTTGAGGAAAAAGTTACTAATTCTGGTTTTTTTGATCAGGATTCATCTTCTGTTGAACTCTCAGAAGAGGGCAAGCAACTCGCAAATGTTGAAGAAGAGCGTCAATATCAAGGAGAAAATGATAAAGAACAATCTTCTGACACAGACACGAGTTCTCAAAACCTCACAGAAGAAGAAAAACGTGAAGTTGAAAAACTCAAAAAACGTGATGAAGAGGTCCGCCAACATGAACAAGCCCATGTGGCTGCAGCAGGATCTTACGCCCGTGGTGGTCCTCAGTTTGAGTATACCAGAGGCCCGGATGATAAAGAGTACGCTATTGGTGGACATGTAAATATTGATAGCGGTCCGATCCCCGGTGACCCCGAGGCCACCATTCAAAAAGCCAGAGTTGTAAAACGTGCAGCTCTTGCTCCGGGCAGCCCCTCAGGAGAAGATAGAAATGTTGCTGCCCAGGCAGCTCGCATGGAAAATGAAGCAAGAATGGAGCTGTCAAAACAACAGCGTGCAGGCGGGTCTGAAGAAGCTTCTGGTTCTCAAGAGACAGGTGGAGAATCTTCAGTATTAGCCATGGCTCGCGAACCCGAGAATAATAATGGATTATCTACAATCATCGAAAAAGGCCAGGGAAACCCACAGGTTATAAATTATGGTAATACGGCAAACTCCATGAAGCTCCAGGGTGGTATGCTGAATGTAATGGCGTAACAGGAATTTGCTAGATTTGCCAGATGTGCGTTTAAAGTTCTATCACTAATTACTTGCCTGCGTCATAAAGAGTTACAATAATACTCCGCTGGTCCCGAGGGCCGTCAAAATCACAAAGAAAGATGTTCTGCCAACGGGAAAGACCGAGTTCACCGTTTATAATAGGAATGGTTTCACTGGGGCCCACAAGGCCCGCCTTTAAATGGGAGTCACCGTTACTGTCTTGCCTATCGTGTTCCCAAACGCCCTGGGGAATGAGTTTGCGCAAGAGGGTAACAACATCATTTTGTACTGAGTCGTCCCAGTTTTCCTGGATCATAATGCCTGATGTGGCCCCCTGGCTATATACATTGCACATCCCGGTAGTGATGGTGCTTTTCGCAACTATTGCAGTCACCTGGTCAGTGATATCGTATAGTCCCTCACGGGTGTTGGTGCCTGCGTGAATAACCTCCTGCATAGTTCTTCTCCTTATTTATCTCACCAACTTCTTATACTTAATCCGGGTAGGAGTATCGTCGGTGATGCCCAGTCTCGCTTTGCGGTTTTCTTCATAACTTTGATAGTTTCCCTCATGCCAATAAACCTGACTATCTCCTTCAAAGGCGAGGATATGAGTTGCGATACGGTCTAAAAACCAGCGGTCATGGCTTATGATAACCGCACAGCCTGAAAAGCTGAGAATGGCCTGTTCCAGGGCTTGCAGAGTCTCAACGTCAAGGTCGTTGGTGGGTTCATCAAGGAGTAATACATTACCTCCTGTCTGAAGGAGTTTTGCCAGATGTACCCGGTTCCGTTCTCCGCCGGAGAGATCGCCTACTTTTTTTTGTTGGTCGGTGCCGTTAAAATTAAAAAGTCTTACATAAGGCGGGGAATGCATTTCCGCGTCGCTGTGGTTGGCATAATCAAGGCCGCCTGTTATTTCTTCAAACACTGATTTGCTACTGTCGAGGTTGTCACGCTCTTGATTTACATAGCTGAATTCAACGGTGTCTCCCAGTTTCATCTGGCCGTTATCTGGTTTTTCCTGCTCTGTTATGAGTTTAAAAAGCGTTGTTTTTCCCGCTCCATTAGGACCGATGACGCCTACGATGCCCGCTTTGGGCAGGTCAAAGTCCAGGTTTTCGAAAAGAAGCTTATCGCCGTAGGCTTTGGAAATACCACCAGCCTGGATAACCAGGTCTCCCAGTCGGGGGCCGTGGGGAATTACAATGGAAGCTCGTTTTATCTGTTCAGGCGTTGTTTCGTCTCGCAATTTTTCATAAGCGGACAAACGCGCCTTGCCTTTACTCTGTTTTGCTTTTTGAGAGAGACGAACCCATTCGAGCTCCCGTCGTAACTGCTTCTGGCGTTTGGACTGGGTTTTTTCTTCCTGTTCCATACGGCCGGTTTTTTGTTCCAGCCAGGATGAATAGTTGCCTTCCCAGGGAATTCCGCGGCTCCGGTCCAGTTCAAGTATCCAGCCAACCACATTATCCAGAAAATACCGGTCATGGGTTACCAAAATTACGGAACCCTTGTATTCACGAAGATGTCTCTCCAGCCAGGCAACGGACTCGGCATCCAGATGGTTGGTTGGTTCGTCGAGCAATAACAGGTCTGGTTCTTCCATGAGTAGCCGACAAAGGGCGACTCTGCGGCGTTCACCACCGGATAAGGTGGTTACATTTGCGTCCCCCGGGGGTAGTCTGAGAGCGTCCATTGCGATTTCAATTTGCCGGTCCAGTTCCCATATGTTTTGCGCGTCAATTTTATCCTGCATTTTGGCCTGCCGGTCCATGAGTTTATCCATTTCCGCGTCACTCATTTCTTCCCCAAATTTCATGGAGAGTTCATTGAAATCATCCAACAGGGCACGTTTGTCTTTTACTGCGAGTTCCACATTGCCCTTGACGTCAAGGGAGGAGTCTAATGCCGGCTCCTGAGGAAGAAAACCTACAGTACGACCCGCCTCAAGCCAGGCTTCTCCAGAGTATTCGCTGTCGAGACCTGCCATTATTTTTAAGATGGTACTTTTACCCGAACCGTTAATACCGATAATACCGATTTTGGCGCCATAATAAAATGACAAGGATAGATTGTTCAGAATTTCTTTTTTGTTGGGGTAAGCCTTTACCAGCTTATGCATATAATAAATGAACTTCTCAGCCATAATTCTCCGGTTTTAAATTTGAATTCAGCGGGAAAGGTAATTTTTTACTTCATAATTCAGGAGGGTTTGTGCAAATTTGGAATTCTAATTGAAAAATGTAATATCAAAAACCAAAAATTAATGAAATATTGATGTCAATAAATTCTCTGAATGGCCCGGCTATTTTATTTAACTTTGCACTATGAAAATGAGATATAATTTACCGGTTTTTTTAACCTATACCTTGCTTAGTGCCATGGTAATGCTTGTGAGTGACGTTACCGGGGGAGCAGTGGGCCAGGGTTATTTTGCGGTATACCCTACTATGGATTTCATCAGCCCACTTAGCTACTGGCGGCTAATTTCTCATATTGCCGGGCATAGAGACTGGATGCATCTCTTAGGGAATTTCTCTTTTATTCTCCTCATAGGCCCAATTCTGGAAGAAAAATATGGTTCCTGGAAACTGTTACAGATGATATTGATAACAGCCATAATAACAGCTATTCTCAATATATTGCTTTTCAGTACCGGGCTGATGGGAGCAAGTGGCATCGTATTCATGTTTATTATTTTAAGTTCTTTCACTAATTTTCGCTCTGGCGATGTGCCTCTTACCTTTATACTTATCATTCTTCTGTTTCTCACCAAAGAAGTCCAGGGTGCTTTAAAGAGCGATAATATATCTCAGTTTGCCCATATCCTGGGTGGTATCATTGGCAGTGCATTTGGATTCCGTTATCATAAATAAATTGCGTTCTTTAACCATAACAACATCAGGTACTTGATTGGAAATTACAGGCATTAATCATACACTTATCTATGTGTTTACCTTTGTTGGTCTTGCTCTTACCCCTCAGTAGCTTAAAAAATTAAAATGGGCGGTACTGGTATGGTTTTTAGTAATTAACCTGCATCTGTTTTCAGGTATTTGGAAAAT
>JADFYW010000016.1 GCA_015232855.1 Fibrobacteria bacterium | reverse complement strand
CAAACTTTTTCTTGCTTTAGGAAAATCTTTCCCGATTTCTTTAATTCCTTGAGAAAAAAGGCCCCATGGTTCGTCTTTTGGGGTCATTACTAAAACATTCCCAATCCGGTTAATGATGATTTCATCAGTATCAAGCTTGAATTGCTTAGGCAACCGGATTGCCTGGCTATTTCCACTTTTAATAACTTTTACGGTTATCATAACACCCCCAATTGTCCACACACAAGTACTTACAAACAATTTACTAAATGCAATAATTTCAGATGGTTTCACAATAATGCTCTGGTAAAATGTCCATTTTTACAACAAAAGTACATTTATCATTCAATAATTATTTGAAAAGTACTGATTGTAAATTTTGAGATACACACTATATTAGTATTATTGGGGTAAATGAAAGAATTGAGGAACTTAATACATTTTTTTCATCGAATAACAGATTTTGTAAGTAAAATGATGAAGTCTTTGGGATAATAAAGGAGTAAAGAAATGAGATCGTCAAAATTCGCCACTTTTAGCATGGCTTTATTTGTTTTTCTCACTTTGTGTTTCACAAATGTGAATGCTGCAGATATGGCTGATTCCGGCTGGGTAAACATTTGGAAAGGTAGTTTTGATGGTTTTAAAGTCTATTTCAGAAATGAAGGCTATATTTCTGATCCGACTAAACAATCAATTTTTGTACCAGAAGGTGATTCTATTCATGTTCATTCTGGAAAAAACGGACTATTGGTTTATGACTCCTCTTTATCATATTACCATGTAAGAGTTGATTATCGATGGGGAAATGTAATCGGAACTGCAAACGCAGGACTTATGCCACATACAGATCTTAATTTTTCAGCTATTACTAGTGATAATCGACCTAGATCTGTTGAATGTAATATGCGTACAGATGAACCTGGCAGCATCTGGTTGTCCTACAAACTGGGACCTTATGGTGCCACGTATGTAGATCCTAACGATGGAAAACAACATTTACCAAAACATCTTGGCGGTGAGTATAAAGAATTTGATCCTTGGCTCGGAGATGGTAGATGGTGGAAAGCTCATTATCCGGGTGGTCAAAAACCAACAAATCCAGTTGGGGTTTGGGATATATATGAAGCCCATGTATATGGTTCGGATAGTATTGTTATCGCTATTAACGGCGTGATTATTAACCGAGTATATGACACCAGAATTCCCAATGGCAGAACGCCAGGTGCTAAACTCACAGAAGGTGGTATCGCAGTACAATGCGAAGATTTTGAAATTTATTACCGGGACTGGCACATTAGAAGTCTCATGGGTTGCATGGATTCGAACTATGTGGAATTTGGAGATTGGTATATAAAAGATACAGAGCCAAGTTCATGTGTAACGCATGATTCTCTGATTGGTTGTATGGATGAAGCCTATGTAGAATACAAACCATCCCACACACAAGATACCAGTCCTACTTCCTGCAAAACTCCTCTTTCCATTGAATATCCACAGTTTCCTGAATCCGTAGCTCAGTTTACAGCTAATGATATGCTTAAGGTAAATCAAGGCGGAACCCATAAACTCGAAGTCAGGGACGCAAATGGCACAGTAGTCTTCTCTGAACAGAAATCAGGTAATACGGTTTATGATTTCAGCAATATCGGTAAAGCCGGTGTGTATTTTTTCCAACTTTATGTAAGTGGGAATGTCTATCGCAACAAGCATATGCTTGATTTCTAAAGAATGACTTTCGAGAGCACCTTTTTTGGTGCTCATTTCTCCTCTCTCCACTCCCCTCTCTCTTTTCTCTTCTCCCCGCTCTCCCCTCTCCTCTCTCTTCTCCCCACTCTATTCTCTCCTCTCTCCTCTCTCCCCTCCCCACTCCCTTATCTCCACTCCCTTCGCTCATCCCCCCCCTCAAAGCAACTCCTTTCATATTATGAACTAAAACCAAGAGAATGGATAGGAGAAATGAGAGAGGGGAGAGGAGAGAGGTGAAAAGAAAAGAGGGGAATAGAGAGAGAAGTGAGGAGAGAAAGGAGAAATTTTGGAGAAGAAAAGCCAATTTTAAAAACTATCTTTGAACAAAAAAAATAAAGGAAAAAGTACAGTGATTATTCCCCTACCGCACCGCCTGAATAAAAAGCAATACAAAGAACTTGTAGCAGTCGTAAATGAGTTCAATATCAAAATTCAGCCTATCGTTGGAGCTGAGCGAACAATTTATGCCATGATTGGTGATGAAAGTGACCCCCGGCTTATCAAACGGGTTGAAGGTCTGCCTTATATTGACCGGATTGACCGGGTGCAGGTCCCTTTTAAGCTCATGTCGAAAAAGAGCAATCTGGCCAAAAATCAAATTAAAGTGGGAAGAAAGGTTTTAGGACAATCTTTAGCGATTATTGCCGGACCCTGTGCTGTTGATCATAAAAACAAAAACCTTATGCTTGAGACAGCCCACGCCCTTAAAGAAATTGGCGTAGATATGCTCAGAGGTGGCGTATGGAAACCGAGAACCTCCCCCTATTCATTTCAGGGTGATGAAAAAAGTTTGGAGATACTGCTTGAGGCCAGGAGCCAGACAGGTCTTCCCATTAATACGGAGATAATGGATGAAGAACAGGCAAGAATTTGTGTTGATGCAGGGGTAGATTCCTTTCAGGTAGGTGCCCGTAATGCTCTTAATTACAGACTGCTGCAGCAACTAGGTGAAATGACGGCAAATAAAAATATGAATGTGCTCTTAAAACGGAGTATGCATATGGGACCTGTAAATGAATTTATACTGGCTGCAGAATATATTGCCGCCAACGGGAACCCTAACATCATTCTCTGCCCCAGAGGTACTATGCCTGCTATCCAGGGCTTTCGGAACTCTCCTGATGAGAGTATCACAGTGTTACTCAAAGAACGTACCTGGGCCCCGGTTATTGTAGACCCATCCCATAGCGTTGGGAAATCAGTATACGTACCAAATGCCTGCCTGGCAGCAATTGGTTACGGAGCAGATGGAATTGTAGTAGAATGTAATCTGAACCCCGGAAAGGGTTTGGGAGATGATCCCAAGCAGGCGATAACTCCTGATACCCTGGCACCACTTATTAAAGACTGCCGCGCTATGTACCAGCGTTCAAAAAAATACCTGCCACAGGGTTCATAGGATTTATGCATAAATCTGAAAAAGCATCTACCTCATGGCACCGCCTTGGCCTCCCCCCGGTCATCATGAAAGCGATAACCCGGGCAGGGTTCACAAGACCCACTCCCGTACAACTCAAAACCATACCTCTCGCTATTAAAGACAAATCCTTTTTTGCCGTAGCCCCAGCGGGGACTGGCAAGACCCTTGCCTATCTTATACCTGCCTGGTGTTGTCTCAAAGCAACCGGCACCCGTATTTGTATTCTCACCCCCACTCGGGAACTCGCCTATCAGGTGAGTCAGATGCTGAGAAAACTCTCCCCGGACTTGCCTGAACTTTGTAGGGTCTTTGTGGGTGGACGAGATGTAAAAACTGATATCAACAGCATACAGAGAGATAATTGGAAAGTGCTTATCGCAACTCCAGGGCGCTTTATCGATGTATTCACTCAGTATCCCAAAGCGTTGTCTATGGTCAATATACAGGTGCTCGATGAATTTGATAAACTTCTGAAATTGGGTTTCCGGGAGCAGATAGAACAAATAAGAAACATGCTCCCTAAAAAGCACAGAACATGGATGTTCTCAGCCACTGAGCCCGATGAATATGTAAATGAACATTACCCAAAAATTCAGCATATCCATATTGCTGACCATAGAGAAAAGCCCTCTTGTACCGAACAAATTTATTATCTCAATACTCCTAAAACCAAGTCCCGACTTTGCATTGAAGCCCTCAAAAAAATGAACGGGCAGACCATCCTGTTTGTAAAAAACAGAGAAAAAGCCAATCACCTAAACGGCCTGTTAAAACTCAATAAAATCGAATGTCACATGTTGCATGGAAAATTAAAACAGGGTGATCGGGCTCAGATTTTTCAGAAACTGATTGAAGGTAAAATCAAGATACTGGTGGCCACCGATATCGCAGGTCGCGGACTCGATACCCTTAGTCTTGATATGATCATTAATTATTCTCTGCCCCTGACTGTAGAAGACTATATTCATCGCAAAGGTCGGGCCGGTCGCCTGGGCAGACCAGGCAAATGCATTACCTTTGCATCTCCTGATGAATACATACCCATGAAAAAATTGCAGGATGGTTTGGATTATGAAATTCCTCCCCATCCCGATTATGCAAAAAAAGAAAAATGGTTTCTCAGCGCCAGAGCAAAACACAAGAAAAAATCCAGACGTGAAGAAAGGATTGAGGAAATTAAAGAAAAGCAGAGTAGAGACTCTTGAGGGGGAAAGGGTCAGGGCACAAACCCTGACTTATTATCTCACCCGCCGTTGGCTTTCATTAACTTTACAAACCCATTAAAAGAACGGTCCTGCACTTTCTTGCCATTAGCAAAAAGAGTCGGGGTTCCACGAACAAATAATTTTTGGCCAAGTTGAACATCAGCATCAATTATCCGGTTAGCATCTGGTGTTAATTTCATCTGTGTTTTGAACTCTTCTACATCAAGACCAATTTCTTCAGCAATTTTAATGTACGTGGTGTCTGCAAGTGTACGGTATTCTGAGGCCAGTCTGTAACGGTAATCAAAAAAACGCCCCTGTTTACCCGCTGCGATAGTTGCCGCGTGAGCTTCTCTGGCTTGTTTATGGAAACTCAGAGGGAAATGCTTGAAAACCACCCTTATCTTATTCGGATAGGTTTTAACCAGTGAATCAAGTAAAGGAGCGATGCGGGCACAATAAGGGCATTGTAAATCGGTGAATTCCACAATGGTTAGTACGGGGTCTTTTGCTCCCTGATAATACGACTGTCCAAGAGGAATCTCTTTAGGAAGAGTATCTTCGGGTGGTTCCCATCCCATTCTTTTGGCAACATAATCATTTTTTCCATCAATTTTTCTCAAAACCGAGAGAATGGAATCCTGACGTTGTGAAATTTTTTCCAGTTGCGATTGAATGTCTGGTGAAACACAACTTAAAAAAAGGCCTGAACAAACAAAAAGCAAAGCAATACTGCCAATCATTAATTTTCTCATTTTATTTCCTTTCATTAAAGGTGCCGTTAAGGCTGGGGTTTTTAAACAGAATAGAAAAAATATCCAAAAATTGTATAAATTAACACAAAATGTACCAACTGTGTTTCAATTTGAATCATTGCTTTTGATAGGAAAATCAAGCTATTTACACATAATAATTTTCCTTGAGATATATCCCCGACTCTTTGCTCTGGTATAGTGACTTTTTAAGAAGTTTTTCATAATTTATACTCCAGAATATTTTTAACAGATACTTAATTACCAAGGAGATAATAATGAGTGATACGGTTGCACCGGAAAAAATTGAATTTCAGGCGGAAGTCAAACAAATACTGAACCTGGTAATCAATTCTCTGTACAGCAATAAAGAGATTTGTATCAGAGAAGTTGTCTCAAATGCTTCAGACGCGATTGACAAAGCGCGCATTGAGTCTCTGACTAATATCGAAGTATTGGGAGATGATCATAACTTTAAGATTAAAATCGATCTGGATAAAGACAAAAACCAAATTATCATAAGCGATAATGGAATTGGTATGTCTAAAGAAGAGGTCGTTAGTAATATTGGAACCATCGCGCGGTCAGGGACCCAGAATTTCTTAAAAGAACTCTCGGGTGATCAGAAAAAAGACACCACCCTTATCGGCCAGTTTGGCGTAGGCTTCTACTCCACATTCATGATAGCTGATAAAGTCGAAATCAAAACCAAACGTCTTGGTTCAGATGAACCAGCCACAAAATGGGAATCCCAGGGAGACGGCAGTTACACCCTGGAAGAAACAGATAAAGAGAGCCGTGGCACTGATATCATCCTGCATTTAAAAGAAGAAGACAAAGATTTTTGTGATGACTGGAAGATTCGCTCCATTATAAAAAAGTACAGCAGCTTTATGCCCCACCCTATTGTCATGGATAAAGAGACTGAGGTAGACAAAAAAAAGGTAGTGGAAGAAGAAGTATTAAACGACAAACCTCCAATCTGGCTCAGACAAAAAACAGATATTAAAAAAGAGGAATACCAGGATTTTTTTAAGCATCTCAGTATGGAAACGGAAGACGCCCTGGCCTACGCGCACAATCATGTTGAAGGTACTCTGGAATATAAGTCCTTATTTTACATTCCATCTAAAGCCCCATATGATTTATACCATCCAGAAAAGACCAACGGCCTCAGCCTTTATGTCAAACGCATATTTATTATGAATGACTGTAAAGAACTTCTCCCCAATTATCTCCGTTTTGTAAAAGGAGTGGTTGACTCAGAAGACCTTCCTCTTAATATTTCCAGGGAAATTTTACAGCAGAATAATATTCTCACAAAAATTCAAAAAGCATCCACCAAAAAGATTTTAAACATGCTGAAGAGTATGGCCACTAAAAAGCCTGATGACTACAAAAAATTCTGGAAGGAATTTGGTAATGTAATCAAAGAGGGTTTCCATATGAATTGGGAAAACCTGGATGAATTAAAACAGCTGGTACGGTTTCAATCAAGCACAGGTTCTTCAGAAGATGATATCAGAAGCCTGGCGGACTATGTCAAAGACATGAAAAAAGACCAAAAAGAGATCTACTATATAACCGGAGAAAATCGCCAGGCAGTTGATAACAGTCCTCACCTGGAAGTTTTCAAATCAAAAGAAATCGAAGTACTCTATATGGTCGACCCCATTGATGAATGGATTCTTCAGGGTATGGGTGATTTTGATGGGAAACAACTCAAAAGTGTAACCAAGGGTGACCTGGACTTAGGAGAACTTTCAAAAGAAGAGAAGGCTGCTCAGAAAGAAGGAAAGTCCAAGTTTAAAAAACTGTCCAAGTTTATCAGTGATAGCTTTCCCAATATGCTTAAAGAAGTGCGGGTTACCACACGCCTCAAAGATAGCCCCTGCTGCTTAGTTGCAGACGAAGCTGATATGGGAGCTAACATGGAGCGCATCCTGAAAATGACCAACCAGGCGGTTCAAAAATCAAAGCGCATACTTGAAATCAACCCTGAGCATCCAATCCTGCAAAATATGCAGGCCCGGTATGATAAAGATGCCAAAGACCCAAAACTTCAAGAATGGACAGGTCTTTTAATTGACCAGGCCCTGCTCGCTGAGGGTTCTGAAATTGAAAATCCAGTTGAGTTCATAAAAAAAATTAACGGACTTCTCCAGGAGGTATCCGCAAAATAGGGAACCTGTTTTAATTGCCACGGAAGCACTGAGTCCCCTATCGGACTTAGTCCGTTTTCATGGTAATTTTGTACAATAGAAAAAGGCAGAATTAAAAAATTCTGCCTTTTTCTATTGTTTGATCTCTGTGTTCTCCGTGCCTCTGTGGCAATTAAAAATCCTATTCCTCAACACCGTACTTTTCGTGGTAAGCTTTCATTTTATCCAGAATATCCAGACCGATTCCTCTTTCGATAGCATGCTCCGATAAATACTCTAGTAAATCAAAAAAATTGATAAGACTAAGAGTTTTTATCCCATATTCCTCTGACAATTCTTTTAGGGCGGAACAATTTCCCTGGCCTTTTTCCAGCCGGTTAACCGAGACCAACAGACCGATAACTTCGGTTTTATCAAATTTGTTGATAGAAGGGAGAGTCTCTCTGATTGAAGTACCAGCCGTGGTCACATCTTCTACAATGACAACCTTATCTTCCTTTTCTCCCCTGCCATAGGGGTGTCCCAAAATCCAGCCACCCTCACCATGATCTTTAGCCTCTTTCCTATTAAAGCTCAGGGTCAAGTCAACACCATAAGTCTTTTGTAAAGCACAACCTGCAGCAATGCCAATAGGTATACCTTTATAGGCTGGTCCAAACAAATTTGTTACTGAATCTCCAAATTGATCCTGGATGGATTCTGCATAAAATTCTCCCAGTTTTGCTATCTGAGCACTGGTTGTGTAGTTACCTGTATTTATAAAATAGGGTGTATTTCTGCCACTTTTTGTGACAAAATCGCCAAACATTAACACATTACTCTCAAGCATAAATTCAATAAATGCCAGCTTATTTTCCATGAAAATTACTCCAAAAAATTCTAATATAAATATTAGAAAATTGTTTTAGGGAGGGATTCGCAGAAATTACCTGCGCTTTGCGCATATCTTTTAATGAGGTGCTAATTATTAAACGTCTTTGCTACAGTTTAATTTTTCTGTTTATTATTTCTGTTTTTGCAGAAGAGGTAAACACAATAACCGATTATCGGGGCACAGAGCGCACCTACCAGAATGGTAAACTCCACAGTATAAAAGACAAACCCGCCGTAAAAAAGAAAGATGGCCACAAAGAATGGTATTATCACGGCAAACTTCATCGTAAAAACCGACCTGCTATAAAATATGCGGACGGAGGAAAAGAATATTATTCCAACGGTAAGCTCCATAATGGGAGTGGTCCTGCATTAGTCTGGTCTAATGGCCGGAAAGAATGGTGGATTCAGGGTAATAAGCATCGCAAAAACAAACCAGCCGTTATTATGCCTGATGGCACCAAAATGTGGTATTTTGAAGGCAAGCTCCATCGAAAAGGCAAACCTGCCATCGAATGGGCTAATGGAAATTATGCGTATTTCAAAGAAGGGATGCTCCATAGCTACAAAAACAAAGCTGCCAGTAAGACAGAAGAAAAAAAGGAATGGTATTTTAATGACAAACTGCACCGCCTGGATGATTTACCGGCTGTCGAATATACCAATGGCCAAAAAGAGTGGTGGATGAACGGTAAACGCTCACGTTTGGGTAATAAGCCCGCTATTATAGTGCCCAAAGTGGTTAAAGAATATTACCTCAATGATAAGCTCCACCGGGTTAATGGACCTGCTATAGACTCAGCAAATGGTTATAAAGCCTGGTACATTAATGGGGAAAAATCCCGCAGAGATGGCCCAGCCGAAATCATGGCCAACAAAACCATCGTCTACTATTTAAATGGCCAGATCCACAGAGAAGGTCAACCAGCTATTATCAAACCTGGAAGGCCCGGCGAATATTGGGAGTACGGCAGACGAATACGTTAATTTCTCTGTTGTAATCCCTTGGTTATTTTTCTTTTTTAAGTTTATGCCAGGGTCTCATATTAATCAAAATAAAAAGTTGCCTTCATATGTTTATAAAAGCGGCTTAGGCGATTTTTTTTTACGTTCTTTCAATAAAATTATTACTAATGCAGAGTTCCGGCACGACCTGTTACCAATGGTTGCACGTTTATTAGATAGTCCTTTTAAAAAGACTTTTCATTTTTCAGAACTTGAGAAAATTTTGAAGTTTCATGATAACTCCATGCCCATTTACATGGGGAGCCCTTTCATGCTGGCAGCTGGTGGTAATAAAAGCGGCAAAAACCTTAACCATTTTCATTCTTTTGGTTTAGGGGCCGTTACCCTCGGTACAGCCACCTTTAAACCCTGGACTGGTAATCCCTACCGACCCCGGGTACGGCTACTACCCAAAGATTATGCAATTATCAATAATATGGGCTTTAATAATCCTGGTATAGAGCAGATTGCTTATGCTGCGGATTTTCACCTTGGCCGGTGTCATCGACAGAAACTTGCTGTGGGTATTAGTATTGCCGAAACACCTGATATTGAACCAGGTAACCATCAGGCTAAAATTGAAGATCTTTTAAAAACATTTCGCAAAGCTTATCGGGCAGCAGACTACATTGAGGTAAATGTGAGCAATCCCATTTCAGAGGAAACCCGCATCGACTGGCAAAAAGATTTTCTAAAAAACCTACTCGCAGAAATTATGGAATTCAGGAAAGCCCTGGTACCTCGAAAAGCAGTCTTTATCAAGCTCTCCCCCGACATGAATCAATCTTCTCTTGATGCTACTCTGGAGATTATTTCGGATTCCGGCGTGACCGGCGTAGTCTTGTTCAACACCTTCCCGGTAAACCGGGTGCAATATCTCAACATGCAGACGACAGAGGCCCAGTTTCCCCAGGTCTCTAAAGACAAGAAAAAAGGCGGCATTTCCGGACGAATCCTCTATAAAAACACCCTTCCTGCAGTCACTTACATCCGTAAGCAACTACCCAAACTTACCATCATTGCCTCAGGCGGTGTGGATCACGGTGCAAAAGCACTGGAACTCCTCGAAGCCGGCGCAGACGCGGTGCAATGTTTATCAGTAATGGCTTACCGATGGAATGCCATTCACCGACTCGAAAAAGAACTGATGGCAGCCATGGGACAAAAAGGGTATAAATTTATCGATAACATAGTCACCCCCTAACCGCTAAATTCCTAATGGCATCACTGCGCATTGAACCATGTAATTACGCCTCTGGCCAGGTTTTACCACCAGGTTCTAAAAGCGTTGCCAACCGTGTTTTACCTCTTGCCGCCCTTGGCCGAGGAAAAATCACTATTTCAAACCTGCCCCGGGGTGAAGATGTACTACTCATGCAGAAGGCAATTAAAACCCTGGGTATCAGTATTATCCCAGACAATACAAATGTATGTATCCAGGGGAACAGTGGTCCGCTTACCCTAAGTCACCCCATTTACCTTGACCTTGGTAATTCAGGGACAAGCACCAGGTTCCTTACCGCTATGCTGTCTACTTGCAAAGGACAGTTTATTATTGATGGTATTCCAAGACTGCGCGAGCGCCCCATAAAACATCTTGTAGATGCCCTGCAGAAACTCACCGGCAACATCTCTAACACCAGACAACAGCTCACTTCATTGGAATACCTGGGAACTCCTGGTTATCCTCCTTTGCAAATAACTTCTGATGGTTTACCCGGGGGCTCTACCACCATCGACGGAAGTGCTTCGAGCCAGTTTTTATCAGGGCTCCTTATGGCCTCCCCTCTCTGTCGTGATACTGTCACTATAAAAATACAGGGAAATCTTGTCTCCCGTCCCTATATCGATTTAACCTGTGATATCATGGAGGCCTTCGGTTGTCCGGTCGTAGAAAATCAGTCCCAGGTATTTACCATATCAACCCGCTCTGCATATCAAAACCCAGCTTCTTACCGGGTAGAGCCTGATGCTTCTTCCGCTTCTTATTTTCTGGCTGCAGGTGCCATTGCGGGTGACGAAGTTACAGTTCAGGGTGTGGGCACATCCTCCCTGCAATACAAAGGAGAAGGGCGTTTCGCAACCATGTTACAACGGATGGGTGCCAAGGTTGAATACGGACCCGATTTCATTACCGTTTCAAAAGGCGAACTCAAAGGCATTGAAGCCAACATGGACACCATGTCTGATACCGGAATGACCCTTGCGGTTACCGCTCTCTTTGCCAAGGGCCCCACCACTATTACCGGCATCGGAAACTGGCGCATTAAAGAAACAGACCGGATTCATGCGATGTCAACAGAACTCAGAAAATTAGGTGCCCATACCGAAGAAGGTAAGGATTATCTCATCATACACCCGCCGGAGCGTTGGCGGAGTGCCGAAATACAAACTTATAACGATCACCGGATAGCGATGTGTTTTTCTCTTGCAGCTTTTTCTGGTCTACCGGTAACCATCAAAGACCCGGATTGTGTTAATAAAACCTACCCTGATTACTTTACTGATTTTTCAAAGATTGCCCAAAGTACAATATGAAACATTTTTCCTATTCCTTCATCCTATTTATGGTATTAAATACCATACCCGCAGTTAATTGTTTTTCGGCAGAGACCAGAGACCCGAAACCAGGCAGCCTGCTTGCTGATATTAAACAACGTCTGGACCCCTCAATCGGAGGAAGGCTTGGTCTGAGTATCTATTCAACCAAACATAATCGCTATGAAGCACGTATCGCAGATACTGAGTTATACACACCCGCTTCATGTCTCAAACTCTTGGTGACCGCAGCCTGCATTGCCCATTTCCCTAAAAACTATTTTCCGGAAACCCATATAAAGCTTACCGGACAAAAAAAGGGCCGTTCTCTCAAAGGAAATCTGCTGATAATAGGACAAGGGGATCCCAACATATCCGCCCGTTTTTTTTCCAACACAGAATCAATTTTCAAACAATGGATTGAAAAAATCATTGTTCTCGAAATAGATACTATCAGCGGCACCGTAATGATAGACGACAGTTATTTCACCTCTCCCCACAAACCGATTATCTGGAAGCCCCGACACTTCAACAAATGGTACGGAGCTGAAGTCTCTGCACTTTCCTTTAATGATAATTGCTTTGATGTCCATATGAAACCAGGCGAAAAGGCCTATGTCCCTATCCAGTTTGGCATCCAGCCTGAAGCAGGATATGTGAATCTGAAAAATTTTGCAGTAACGGTACCGGGTAACAAAAACAAACTGCAATTCATATTACACCCTGACACCAATCTCATTTATGTCACCGGGACCTTAGGAATTAATGCCAGTCGTTTAAAACGAACATTTCCCGTAAGAACACCTCCGCAATATTTTAAAAGCGCTTTTGAAACGGCCCTCTCCCATGCCGGTATCCAGGTGCTGGGTAAAGAATCCACAAATCAAACTGATAGCGCTCAATACAAATCATTCACTTTTACCACCGTCCCCCTTACTAATATTCTGGAAGAAGTTAATCAACGCAGCCAAAATCTTCATGCTGAAATACTCCTTCGCCATTTAGGCGCTTCAGTTAAAAAAGATGGCAGCAGAGAATCAGGAGTTATTGCGGAAAAAATATTTATTCATAATCTCGGGCTGGATTCTTCAGATTTCCAGATTGTGGATGGAAGCGGACTCTCACACTTAAACAAGGTCACCAGCAAAGGGATGACAGATATGCTGGCAAAAATGGTTGGACATAAAAACGGTACCGATTATATTCAAACACTTGCCACACCAGGTGTCCATGGCGCCAGTGCAAGGCGACTCAGTCATTTACGCGGTCTGGTTAAATTCAAAACAGGATTTATCAACAATGTCCAGGGTCTTTGCGGATATATTTTTACCGGGGATAATGACACACTGTCTTTTTCAATTTTTCTAAATGATTACAGTGCCCCTGATTTTAAAGCAAAAAAATCTATTGATACCCTTATAACCTTCATTGCCAACTGGTATAATAAAGAACTGATCTCTATTGAACGAGCCAACAGATTGTACAAAAGTAAAGACATCCCTGAACATTATCTTGACCGGCTGGTATACTTCTCCAAAAAACTCGAGGGAGCTCCCTATTACCCTGGTCCTACAGGAGAAGGACGTGGAGCAAAAGTTGAACCCAAACCTCTCATTGACTTGCATCGTTTCGATTGTGTCACCTATATCGAAAGTGCAATGGCACTGGCCATGAACTCTTCAACAAAAACCCTCATGCCTTCATTAAACAATATCCGGTATATTGACAGTACGGTAAATTACCAGTCCCGCAAGCACTTTTTTGTTGAAGACTGGATAAAACAAAGCCCTGACCTGGTAAGAATTTTTCGATTCCCCGGTGACACCACGGCATCCCGAACAACGGACAAAATCAAATTTTTCAAACTCAAAAACCAACCTCCTCCAGCAAATAATCCGGTAACGAGCCTCTCTTACCTCCCTTATGACAAAGCCCTCGAACTCATGGAAAACTGGAGCTATGGAAAACTGTTTCTGGGCGTAGGTTTTGTAACCAGCCTTGACTGGCTCTGGGTTTCCCATACGGGTTTTTTAGACGCAACGAAAACTGGAAAGCCCAAATTAAGACACGCCAGCCTCAAGCACAAAAAAGTTATTGCTGAAGATTTCAGGGAATACCTTCTCTCCCGAAAAGGCAAATGTCTGGGAGTATTTTTCTTTGAATTCGAAGACAAAACGGTCTTTTAATTTTCATTATGCCAGAACATCTCTTTCCCAGTTGGATAAGCACCCTTTTTGCAGGACTGGGTGGCGCTGTTATTGGGTCTTTTTTTAATGTGGTTATATACCGTATTCCCAGGGGAGAGTCTGTCATTTGGCCAGCATCACACTGCCCTCATTGCTCTTCCAAAATTGCGCCCTGGCAAAATATACCCGTTCTCTCCTGGCTTTTTTTAAAGGGGAAGTGTGCAAATTGCAGGGCATCTATAAATATTATTTACCCCATAGTGGAGTTTTTTACGGCCCTCGTTTCGCTTATACTCTTCTACTGGTTATTCATCCTGCAAAATGAGCTTTCCCTCAGCACAAAAATTGCTCTTTATTATTATATCCTTATCACAATCCCCATCTTTTATCTGGACTTTAAGCATTATCTCATTCCCGACGTCCTGAATTATTCCGGGATTATTCTGGCTATTCCACTCGCTTTTCTTCCGGGGGGGCTTACTATTCAATCTTTTTTGATTGGGCTGTTTGGTTGTGGGTTTATATTTTGGGCAACTGGCTTCCTGGTTAGCCGCCTGCTAAAAAAGGAGGCTCTTGGGCTTGGTGATGTCAAACTCCTTGCGATGTCCGGCGCTCTGTTTGGACTCTCTACGTCCCTGCTTGGATTGTTTATAGGGGCATTTGTCGCTCTTATCGCTATCATGCCCATACTCATCTTCAGAAAGGGTGAAAACCGAAAATACATCCCCTTCGGGCCTTTTATCTGCACAGGAGTTATAATCGCGACCATGTGGGGAGATATCCTTGTCTCCAAATACCTTGAATTAATAAGATTCTAAAGGTAAACATTAAAATTCCGCATTTTTTTTCTATATTTGCGCTTTTCCATATATGTGTTTATTCAAAAGAATAAAGGATTACTATGAGTCTGAAACTGAATGTTGGTGGGGAATGGGATTTTTGTTTTGACCCTGAAGATACAGGAGTTCAATCACAATGGTATAAAAACAAACCGCCTGAAACTAAAAAGATAACCCTCCCCCATGTTTGGGATATTGAAGAAAATGAATCTGATGCAACGGTCGCATTTTATTTTAAAAGGCTCGATATAGACGAAGGCGAATCTCCAAAGCGTTTTTTCATCCGCTTTGATTCCATTCATCACTATGCAACAATTTGGTTAAATGGAGAAAAGCTTGGCACCCATCTGGGAGGCCATACCCCCTTTGACTTAAACGCATCAAAGCATGTCGAAATCGGAAAGCCAAATCTCTTAGTCATCCGGGTACAAACACCAGACCCCACAGGCAGGCTCGACAACCGGCCTTCCAGCGAACTTCCCCTCGGAGCCATATATAAAACAACTCCCTTTGCGGGTATTATGGGAGACATCCACCTGTTAATGGGAGGCCGGGCAGGCATCCAATACGTGACAGTTTACCCCGATTATGAAGCCAACCAGGTTACGCTGGAAACCAAATTCTGGAACCCGAAAAATTACAAAGCCGATTTAGAATTCACTATAACAGACCCCAATGGCAAAAAAGGAACCATGCCGAAGTTCATTAAACTGGAAAAGGAAGACCATACTTACAGTATTTCTTTCACCCTGGATGATGCGATTGCCTGGTCTCCCGAAGAGCCCAATCTGTACCATGTGAAAGTTGATTTACTGGGAAGTTATGCCTGGGAAATTGAATTTGGCCTCCGCCGAATTGAAATTGAACGGGGTTCGATGAAACTAAATCATGTAATCAGAAGAGTCCGTGGTGTTAACTACCTCCCTATTTTTCCATTTTACCATGCTCTCCCACCCTTTGACTTTAGTTATGAAACAGAACTGAAACTGATAAAAGACTCGGGGTTCAACTTAATTCGTTCTGCAGGAACTCCCCTACCCGCCAGCATATTAAAGATTTGCGATAAAATAGGTTTGTTGGTTATCCAGGAAACCACTTGTTACAATCAAAAATCAAGTAAAGACGGACTCGAAGAGCTTAAGGAACAAATACAGACTATGATAAACCTCACCGGCCATCATGCCTGTATTGTTGCATGGGGAATTGGCGCAGAGAATGGTTCTATGGCTCTCGAAAATGGAAATAAATTGTTACGCTACACTTCAGATATAGATCCCTATCGTCCTATAATTTCCAATTTTAATTCAGTCATATTGGATAATATCAGCGGCATTTCCAAAATCGACCTGGGGAAAGTTTATAATCCCACAGAAACCAAAATTGAAGCTTTTGGTTCTCACAAGCTGAAAATGTCATTACCCATATCGTCAGCTACCCAATCATTACTTACTAATTATTGTTCATCCCGGGATGCAAAAAAAATTAATGATCATATTCATGGAGACAAATCGTTTTGGGAGCGGTATAACTACCTTAAAGATGAACTCAGTGGCAAAATATTGATAAACGGCGTTGGAGCCTGGTCACCAAATATTCTTTCTAAGTTACTGAATAGTTCCAAGCTCAAACCATTCCGTAAACATCCCGAAACCACTGCACTTAAAAACTTTTCCAAAGAACTTGATTCTGTAATCGAAGACATCAAATTATGGAATGATACTGATTCATTCCTGGAAGATGTTCAGACATTTTATCGTTCTGCAGTTACTTGTAACATAGAGTCATTGCTTATTAACACCCAGATTTCAGGATATTTCTTTGAACAATGGGCTGATTTTGACAATAATTTTTCTGGTCTGGTAGACTGGTTTCGCAAGCCCAAAAGTTTTTTAGAACATATAAAGCCACTCAATCAGCGTACCATGATTATGAGTGAAACCGAGATACGTACCCCTTATATGGGGACTTCTGCGACCATTGATATCTTTTTATTAAACGAAGAAAATCTCGAAGATTATGGTTTACTCGTTCGGGTTAAAGGTCCTAACGGTCGCATCTGGCACCAGGAATCAATGCCAGGTGTAGCAACACCGGGTATTAATTCAATAGGTCGTTTTAAATTTCCAGTAGGAATGGAGCATGGCTGGTTTACTTTTGATCTTGCTCTTTCAAAAGCAAAAAAAGAAATCGCAAAAAAAGAAGCCGTATTTTTTGTTCCAAAAAAAGTGAACTTGGATTCTCTTCTTCCTTCAATTGATTTTCACGGGGCCTTTCCTGATACTATCACCTATGCAGCAAATAACGCAGCTGAAATTATTATCATGAATAATATTCATACCCTCGGAAAAGACAAAATCACTGCCGCCTTTGAAAAAGCAAAGAATGGAGCAAATCTCATCCTTGCCACTCTTACGCCCAATGATGCGAAAAAACTTAATTCACTTAATATGCTCCCTTTTGAAATTTCCCTTTTCGCTTCTCGTTGGGAAGAAATGGGCTGTTTCCATTATGCATATGATTGTCCTGAATTTAAGGAACTCCCCAATAATGGTATTCTGGACCAGATCTATGCTGATATCATCCCTAAATACAGTCTTACTCCCAAAAAAGAACTCACAACTAAGGCAGGTTGCATGATGATCCGGGAAAAGAAAGAAGGGACTGATAGTGTACATACCGGTATAGATATAGCTGAAATGCAATATGGAAAAGGTAAAATCTACTTTTACCAGGCCGATATTTTCTCACCTTTGGGGAAAAACGCCCTTGCAGATCAGTTGTTTTATAACCTGATACAACTTTTTTTAAAAAAAAGCTAAAGTTTTTCCAAAACGCTCCGATAACCTTAATAGGAGAAGTTTTGAACAGACAAAAAAGAGAGAAGCAGTAGTTTTTACGCTCCCCCTTTTTCGTTATCAAAACCTACATATGTGATAAGCGCATAGGTAACGGCATGCTCTTATCACACTAAAAAACAACGGATTGTTGACGTTTTTTAGACAAGGAGGTTATCGATGCGAATTAACCATAACGTCGCAGCTATGATTGGGCATATATCTATTGCCCGAAACCAAAAAGTTCTTACCCAATCACTGGAAAGGCTTTCCACGGGTTTGAGAATTAACCGGGCATCAGACGATGCCGCCGGCCTATCGGTTTCAGAACAATTGCGTACCCAGATACGAGGTTTAGCTGTAGCCAGGCGAAACGGTGAACAGGGAATCGCTCTTTTGCAAATTGCCGAAGGAGCTGCCAGCGAAATTTCCTCAATAATTCAACGAATGCGTGAATTGGCGGTACAAAGCGCAAATGATACTCTTACCTCCATAGAAAGAGGCTACACAGATACAGAGTTCCAGTCACTGATGACTGAAATTTCCCGAATCAGCCAGGCCACCCAATATAACGGTATGACCCTGCTGGATGGAGGAGCTAATTCCTTTGGAGTTTCAGGTGGAGCTTCAGTTATTCACATCGGTGCCAACAACAATAGTGGGAGCACTTCAGGAACGGTTGACAGTATGAGCATAGCCGTTGATTCCCTTACCCTTGGCGCCCTGGGAATAACACTAAGCACCGCGGGAGTAACCAGTACCAACATTACTAATCAAGTGAACGCAACTGGCGCATTAACCGCTATAGATACCGCAATCCGATCTATAAATAATATGCGCTCAGACTTAGGCGCCTATATCAACAGACTGGACCATGCGATAAATAATGCTGCTAATCAGGAACTCAATACCCAAAATGCTGAATCAATGATCCGTGATGTTGATTTTGCACTGGAAACCACAAATTTTTCTAAGGCCCAGATTCTTACCCAGGCTAGCGCGGCTATGCTGGCTCAGGCAAATGCCTTACCCTCTTCTATCCTGCCATTAATTACAGGATAAATTTCACCGAACTATCGGTGATGTGTGAAAAACAGCGGCGGAAGGACCTCCTGCCGCTGTTTTACTTTTTTGCGTTTTTCTCGCTAAAAGTTTGAATTAAACAACAAAAAAAGCATTTTTGCAAATACGTATGTGTTCTAAATCAACCATTTTAACTATCCAGTCATTCTGGCTTGTACCCCAAGGGCAGGCTTCGCGCTCTGGAATCAGAAATGAAAGACTGTTATAATGGTTCAATTAACCAAAATATTATGCATTTTTCCAGATTCCGGGCAAGCCGGAATGACTGGATATAAAACCTGACTTTAACGGACAAAAATATTATGACTTTCCAACAACTGATCCTTACCCTACAGAACTACTGGAGCGAACAGGGATGCTTACTCGTCCAGCCTTACGATATAGAAAAGGGAGCGGGTACCTTTAACCCATCCACCTTTCTGCGCTCACTGGGACCAGAACCTTTTTCTGCAGCTTACGTAGAGCCTTGCCGGAGACCTGCAGACGGACGCTATGGTGAAAACCCCATCCGCTTACAGCATTACTACCAGTTTCAGGTAATCTTAAAACCCAACCCTGTTAACATTGTAGAACTCTATCTCAACTCACTCAAAGCCATCGGTATCACCCCAGAAGACCATGATATACGCTTTGTTCATGACGACTGGGAAACCGCAGCCCTCAGTGCCTGGGGACTTGGTTGGGAAGTTTGGTGCGACGGTACCGAAGTAACTCAGTTCACCTATTTCCAACAGGTAGGTGGCCAGGAGCTTTCACCCATTTCAGGGGAAATCACCTATGGTCTTGAGCGGCTCTGTATGTTCCTCCAGGGGAAAGACAATGTATATGATTTAGACTATAACGAACATTATAAATACCGGGATATTTTTCACCAGAATGAGGTTCAGTTTTCAAAACATAATTTTGAACTCGCTGATATTAGCCTTCATTTCGAGTCTTTTGATAAATATGAAAAAGAGTGTGTAAAACTCTGTGAAGCGGGAGTTCCCTACCCCGCTCTTGATTATTGCATGAAGGCAAGTCACTCCTTCAACCTGCTAGATGCCCGGAATGCCATCTCTGTAAATCAACGACAAGGGTATGTTATGCGATTACAAACCCTGGCCAGACAAGTAGCCGAAAAATGGCTGGAAAACAGGGAAGAGCTTGGGCACCCTCTGATTAAAGACATAACCTCGTCAAAAGAAGAAGTGGAAACCTCTCAAACCACCACTACCGATATTAATCCTACAACGGATTCCGCTCCCTTACTCATTGAACTGGGTGTCGAAGAGATGCCAGCCCGAGTATTTAAAAACCTGCTCCGTGAACTACCGGAACTCTGGAAAAAACAAGTGGACACCCTTGGTCTTGATTGCAGTGATGTTACGTTTTATGTGACTCCCCGACGGATTGCGATGCTCGTTACCTCCATGAAAACCAGGCAGGAAGACAAAGAGTTGGAGCTAAAAGGTCCCCCGGCAAAAATTGCAAAAGAAAAAGACGGAAGCTGGAGTAAAGCAGCACTTGGTTTTGCAAAAAAGAACGGACTCAATCCGGATGAACTGGAAATCAGAGAAATAGGAAAAGCAGAATATCTCTATGCCGAAAAAGTTCAAAAGGGGGAAACCGCTTTTGAAATTCTTGCGGAAGTAATACCACAAGTGTTCAGTAAAATACACTGGTATAAAACCATGCGCTGGGGTGAAGGAAAAGAAACACCCTTTGTCAGGCCTGTAAAATGGCTCGTGGCGTTACTTGGCGAACAGGTCATACCCATGACCTTCGCCGGTGTACAATCGGGGAACCATTCTCAGGGTCATCGGTTCATGTCTGAGGGGCTATTAAAAGTTACCCCTGAGAATTATGTAGAAACCCTACGTAGGGCCCATGTAATTGTAAATCATGAGGAACGGAAAACTCTCATTAATAAACAATTAAACGAAACAGCCGAACATGCAGGTCTCGCCTGGCGTGAAGACGATGAACTCTTAGACCATGTTACCCACATCGTAGAGAACCCCCTTCCCGTTCTCGGGAGTTTTAAAGAACAGTTCCTGAAAATGCCGGAAGAGGTTTTAATATCAGAAATGAGGGAACACCAAAAATATTTTGCTCTCAACAGTAAAGACGGAAAACTGGCTAATGCCTACATTGCAATGTCCAACATGCAATGTAATGACATGGCTAAAGTAAAAACTGGCTACGATGCAGTACTCCATTCACGCTTGCGTGATGGAGAATTCTTTTTACATGAAGACCAAAAAAGACCTCTTACCGAAAGGGTCTCAGACCTTGATAATCTCACCTTTGAAACAAAGCTCGGCTCTATTGGTGACAAGGTAAAGCGCATAGAGGGCCTAAGCAACTGGCTGGCAGAAACCCTGAAATATGACAATCAAAAATCACAAACCGTATCATCCATAGCACACCTGGCAAAAGCAGACTTATGTACAGCTATGGTCTTCGAGTTCCCCGAACTCCAAGGCGAAATTGGCTCATTCTACTCTGCAAACCAGGGACAGTCCGAAACAATTTCAATGGGAATTCGTGAGCATTATTACCCTCGCAATGCAACAGACATCCTTCCCTCGTCAGAAGAAGCTACAATCGTCGGTCTTGCAGACCGGATAGACACCATCACCGGGCTTTTTGGTATTGGGAAAGTCCCCACAGGTTCAGCCGACCCCTATGCTTTGCGGAGAGCCTGTCTTGCCTGCCTGTTTTTAATAATTGATAAACAAATTTCAATTCCATTAAATGAAATGTTACAAAAAAGTATGGATATCTACGGAGAACTTATCCCTGAGAAAAACCGTGCTAAACTGATAGATACCATCCTTGATTTTTTCCTGTCCCGAGGCAAAATTCTATTACAAGACAAACCCCGTGAAGATATCCCCGGAGGTTTTGCCCACGACACCATAGCCGCCGTGGTTGAATCAAAACATTCCTGGTATGACATACCAGACCTCCTTACCCGCCTGCAGGCGATGGAACAATTCCGTAGCCGAGATGATTTTAATGATGTTGCTATCACCTTTAAAAGGGTTGCGAATATCATCAAAGAAAAACCAACCGGTGAACTGGACCAATCATTATTTTCCGAATCCGCCGAAAAAAACCTGTATACCGCCCTGGTCGAACATTCAAAAACTATTGGGGAATTTCTGGACAAACGCGACTATCTATCCGCTCTATCTGCCATCGGCAGCCTGCGTCCTGCGGTAGACACCCTGTTTGATCAGGTGAAAATTAATGATGATGACTTAAGCATCCGAAATAACAGGATATTATTGATTCAACAAATTAAACAATTGGTGGAACAGGTCGCAAATTTCGCAGTTATTCAATAAACCATTTTAGTCGATTACTTGCGGCAATATGGATAAATCACATATTTGGGCGGAACCCAGTTCTTTGGATTATTCATAATATATTTCACAATCCTGTCGTAGGCAGCATGATCCCGTATAACATGATCCCAATACCCCCGTTGCCAATTTTTACGTCCCTGTGAATTTTCCCGAATATTGATATGTTTGGATGAATTCATTTGCACATATCCCATAATTTTGAACAATAACATTTTCCGCCGTTCATGGCATTGGGGTGTGATATTATGTGTACGGGATGGTATATTATCCGATCCATGGTTCGGACCCGTCATTGGGCGATGATCCATCGTCGGGCGATGATCCGTCGTCGGGCGATGATCCGTCGTCGGGCGATGATCCGTCGTCGGGCGATGATCCGATTCACACCGTAGATACGATTCATGAATCGTATCTACGATTGGGATCGTATCCGCGCCCCGATTTATATCCATGCCCGATGTCGTATCCGCGCCCCGATTCATATCCGTGCCCAATGACGTATCCGCACCACGGTCCATATCCACGCCCAATGTCGTATCCGCGCCCCGATTCATATCCGTGCCCAATGACGTATCCGCACCACCAATTACATTACCATCCCGGGTTGGTTTTGGGCCATATATGGGTTCATCGCCAATAATGATAATACAATGCATATGATCGGGCATAATAACAGCCCTGTCCAACATGGCCCGTTCATATCGATCATCGATTTTCAACATCCATTCGGCCACGATGTTCCCGTTTTCATTTAAAATCATTTCCCCGTCGCGGACCTTGCCGAACAACGGTATTTTACGTTCGGTACAGACCGTTATATAATATTTCCCCGCCCAGGAATAATCCCAATTTTGCATCCGGGTAGATTCCGCCCGGTATTTGTTCCGGTACAATGTCATTGGTTATGTCAAATTATGTTCTACGAATTTTTCCACAAATATTTCCTGACCTGGAAACCGAATCATTCATATTCAATTTTGAATTTCCCAAACCGCACCCCAAGGGTAGCCACTAACTGGTTCAGGTCAGTAAAATCTTTCACATAATCATGGGGAAACCATCCATCATCATGATAGATGAAGCGAAGACCAAATCCCAATTGAACCTGGGCAAACCTGCAGGTATTCACGGTAAAAAACCATTCGGGTTCCACCACCAGAAACCCTTCTTCAGATAATCCACTGTCTGAGAAAGCCGTGTATCCAGCACCAATCAACACAGAAAAACCACCATGGACCATTTCAAAGGGCCTGATGATCCAATCCAAGGTAAGTCCGCCATAATTGAACACCAGTTGTTGTTCTGGTGCAACATTGGGTTCAACAGGCCAAATCAGACTATGCCCGGCAATTCCCACAGAAAAAGACCAGTCCAAAACGATTCCTGCCTCCAACCCGGCCATCATACCAAACTGTTGGTCTACCGGGGTAAACTTAAGCATAGGTTCCACATATCCGGTAAACCCGAATTTTTCCTGATAAACTGCGGTAGAATCATCCTCGGTAAACCCGAAGCCAATAAACAGTGAAAGAACAAGAATGGGGATGAGCATTATTTTCATTGTAAAAATCTCTTTTCTATAATTTACGCTTTTCAGCTTTTTTCATCGTTTTGGATAAATAATAGTAAGAAGACGGTTAACCGTCTTCCTGATGCATCATATTCACAAAAGGACTTCTTTCCGATTTGTAAAAAGACGAGTTGAAACCAGAATATTCATTTATATGTGAGGTATATACAAATTTTATAATTTCTCCTAACTTTTACAGAAAAATCATCCATTCCAATATTTCTAACTATACCCCTATTATTGTTGTTTTTTAGTTTTTTGAGGGATTGATTGTTAAATAGATAATGATTCTTTATAGTATTATTGTGAATAATTGTTATTTTAAAAGAAAATTTGAATTTAATTCGTTTTGTGACTTAAAACGCTTATCAAGGAATAATTATGCTGAAGTCCCTTTCCTTCATCTTTCCCGGAATCATAGCCCTTATTTTTACCACTGGTTGCCTTAACCTATCTAACAGCCCGGAATCAGAAGACCAGAATAACCAGAACGACGAACTCCTCTACAAGGGTGCCAAAGTTGTCGCTTCTGAGGATCTCCCCAATTGCAGTTCTAATGAAGTAGGGCAATTATATTACGTCCTTGGAGAATCTGAATTTCAATATTGCGACGGTAGTAAATATGTGACTGTAGACCTCAAAGGTGACAGCGGTGCTCAGGGAGCACAAGGTGAAGCAGGCAAAGACGGTGCAGATGGCACTGATGGTACAAACGGGATTAATGGAGTTGATGGAGAAGACGGTCTTTCCCTCAACTGGCTGGGGACTTTGGATAAAGCGCCTAGCAGTCCATCTTTAAACACCGCATATTATAACAGTCTTGATGGTATTGCATATATATGGGATGGTGCCAATTGGAAGTTACTGGTAAAAGACGGCAAAGACGGTGAAAATGGCAATGATGGAAAAGACGGTACTGACGGTCTTCCTATTATCTGGAAAGGTTCTCTGGAATCAGCACCAACTTCACCTGATACTAACTGGGCTTATTATAACAGCACAGATATGGTTAGTTACGTGTATAATGGCGACAAATGGGACACCCTGGCAGTAAACGGAAAAGATGGACTAGATGGAAATGATGGTACAAAAGGAGATAGCGGCGTACAAGGAGAAACAGGGCAAGATGGTATTAATGGTACAAACGGTTTAAGTATTATCTGGAAAGGTTCGTCTGATACCGCACCAGCACCTGCTGATACCAATTGGGCATACTTTAACAAAAAAGATAACATTGCTTACATCTTTGATGGGGACATATGGGATACATTAACTGTCAGCGGAATTGATGGTGCAAATGGAGAGAAAGGTGACAAAGGCGATACCGGAAACCAGGGTGTACCTGGGGATAAAGGTACTGATGGATTAGATGGCATTTCAATTATCTGGAAAGGTGCTTCTGATACTATACCTAATCCTGCTCATACTAACTGGGCTTACTTTAACAATAACGATAAAATTGCGTACATATGGGATGGGGACAAATGGGATACATTAGCTATCAGCGGTACGGATGGAGTAAAAGGTGATCAAGGTGATACTGGAAACCAGGGAATACCTGGGGTGGATGGAACGGATGGATTAGATGGCATTTCTATCATATGGAAAGGTGCTTCTGATACCATACCTAATCCGACTGATACTAATTGGGCTTACTTTAACAATATTGATAAAATTGCTTACATCTATGATGGAAACAAATGGGATACACTTGCGGTTAGTGGGACGGATGGCATTAAAGGGGATACTGGGGAGAAAGGTGATGCCGGGGCTTCCATAAATTGGTTAGGAAGTTTTAAGCAAAAACCAGCAAGTCCAGATACGAATGATGTATTTTATTGGGAAGGTATAGGTGTTTCATGCATTTATGACGGTGACTCGTGGAAAGTTTTTACTAAAGATGGAGGCATACATACTTCAGCTTGTTCATCTGTTTTTGTTGATCCAAGAGATGATTACATGTACAAAGTTGTTCATATCGGAGACCAGGTATGGTTTGCAGAAGAACTCAAGTATTTACCTCAAGTTGATTCAGTAGCTAACGGATCTGAAAGTAATGGTGATACCGGTCGATACTATTATGTACAAAATTTCACCCCCAACAGTAGTGATAGTGAAAATGAACAGGTAGAAAAAGCAAAATCCCAGCTGGTGTTTTTTGTAACCGATACCTCAATAGACACAATTAATTATTATGAAAAATATGGTGTTTTATATAATTGGCCGGCTGCAATGAATAATACAAGTTCAAGTTCAACATCTCCAAGCGGCATACAGGGAGCATGCCCTGAAGGCTGGCATATACCTAGTGATGATGAATGGAAAGAGCTTGAAATGTACCTGGGAATGAGTCAATCTGAAGCTGATGCAGGCGTGGATAGAGGAACAAATGAAGGTGACAAATTAAAATCAATAGAATTTTCAGGAACTAATGACTATAGCTTCAATGCCGTTGGTCCAGGTTACCGATCATCCGGTGGAAGTTTTCAGCAGTTTACTCACCTTGTTGACTATTGGACTTCCACCAATACTACTTTTAGAGAGCTTCACGAAGATAAAAGCACCATTTTTAGGGCTTCAATCTCAGGCAATGCAGGACATAGTGTCCGTTGCGTCAAAGACTAACCTATACCAAAACACTATTTTCCTCTCACACCAGTAAAATGGTCCTGTACTGTCTGTGCAGAAACTTACAATTCATAAGGGAGAGGAATAACATTAAACACAAAGTTAAAAGCTCGTTTCTTCTAGTGGTTTCGATGATTTTTACTGTATTACCGGTAGAGTTTCGATTAGATATAGGTTCATTAGGTACTAATGGAGAATTAAGCACGTTCCCTAACTCAGAAGTATTTTAGATACTTAAGTAAGGTCTTTCAAATTGTTATTAGCTAATCAGAAATTTCCTTAAAAGACTTATTATTTCATAATTTAAAGAATGTCTTGCTAAAAGAGCAACTTGTTTACATACCTCCCGATCCTGTAATAAACACCCATATTGGACTATCAACGGCCGCATCAACACCATCGTCAGCTTTGACATACCAGTAATAAGTAGTAAGCTGATTAAGTCCGGTTACAGTATGGGATGTTAGAGTGGTACTCTTTATCATTTGAGTAGGAGGTGAATAAGTAGACATATAAATTTCATAGTTAACATTGTCCCCATCAAGATCACCACCTGTCCATTCTAACGTTGGACTTAAACTTACCGCAGTTGAACTATCTGATGGAGATGGATTACTAATATTTGGGAGATTATTCCTTGTAAACTTCCAAACATCACCTTCGCTTGATGCTTTACTATCATAAGCTACTATTTTCCAATAATATTCTTCTCCACTAAGCAGGCTATCTACTTGCAGATAATTCGGAGTCTTATTTGAACTCACAACCGCAACAGGTGGATTTGCAGTATCTAAGTAAACAGTATAGTAAACAACATCATCTGCATCGGGATCTCCACCCGCCCAGCTAAGTGTTTCCCTCGTAGTTCTTCCATCAGCTCCATTTGCCGGACTTGGTGAATTAGGTACATTCGGAGGATTTGTATTATCCGTTGTAGTACTGATATCTGACGGTGTTGGTTGTAAACTTGAAGAAGCATCTTCAGCCACGAAATACATATCATAATCTGAACTTGCATTTAGTCCTTCTACCTGGACAATAAACTCCGCGTTTCCATTTTCTATAGATACTGTATCCGCCCTGGTCAATAAAGATTGTCCTTGCGAATTTTGCCCATTTATTACCTGCATACTACTGGGCACAGCATCACCCTTAGGAACAGCTACCACATAAACCTTTCCAGGCGCCTGCAATTGGAGCCTTGCTCTGGCCGTAGACCCCGTAACTGTGCTTGCGGTTGGATAACCTGAGACCCACATGTCACGGTAAACTGTTATCGTATATTCCATTGTTGATGTCGTGTTTTGTGCTGTTACATCGATAGGGATAACCGTGTTCCAATTTCCCAGATTATTAATGGTAAATACTTGACCGGAAACAGCAGTCGCATTATTTATTTGTAGTGTAGCAGTACTGTCTTCCAGAGTAGCTGTCACATCAACAGAATTATTAGAATATGGTACACTCAAATTGTAATTGGTAGTGGCTGTATTAAATGTTGGAGTCATCGTGCCAGGTGATACACTAAGGCCTGAAAGATTAGCATTATTACTTGGCCTTGTCACCGTTACCGTATACCGCAGTGATGTATTCTCATCCTGGGCTATCACGGTCACCACAAGAGAATTCTCCCCCACTATCAGACTAATGGGGTCCGTAGCAATACCGGATTTAATAACCGTACCATCCAAATCCATAGTGGCATTTGAGTCATTTAAGGTAGCAGTAACCGTTGTGGAGGTTGTGGTATTCGCCACATTCATAGTATAATTATACAAATCAGGACGGAAGGCGGGAGATAACGATGACCCGGCGGACAATTCTAAACCATTTAAGCTGGCATCAGTACTCAACGCCCTGGTCACAATAACAGAATAAACTTTATTCGCATTTCCATCCGGCGCAATGACCTCAACATTTATCGTATTTGTACCATAATTTAGGGCAACATCTCTACTACGTGAACCAGAAGCATCACTATTTATTGATATTGAAGCACTTGGTTCCGTAGGTTTAGCTGTTACGGTTAACATTTCCACATTATTTGAAACCGTTGCGGTATATTCTAAAACATCCTTACTATAAGTAGGAGACAACGTCCCTTCTGTAAGCAGAAGACTGTCAAGATCAGCAATATTTGATAAAGCCCGGTGAACATTAAGCTTATAGTCTCTCACTGTACTTCCATCCGGAGCGGTTACTTCCATTATCATGGAATTTACACCCAACACCAGACTCATGGTTGTGCCTGTTTCCGGGTTAATAATGGAACCACCCACTTTGATAACAGCATCACCCTGTGTTGGTGTTGGTGTAATCGAAAGGGTTGTTACTGAATTTTCAACATTTATGGTATAGGTCAAGCTGTCGGGATGATGATCCGGTGTAACTGACCCTGTTGAAAAACTGATACTGGAAAGAGAGGCGTCATTTGATGGTGACCGGGTAATAACAACAGTATATATCTCTTTCGTAACCTGATCTGCGGCAATTACTTCCAGGTGGAAAATATTTTCACCTACATTTAGATTTAGGTCACCCGAAGATTCTCCGGAAACAACAACCACAGAATTGAGGATGACTTTGGCTTCAGAAGATATTGCAGTAGGGATTATTACAGCACTACCAGCCTCATTCCCCACCGTTGCCGTGTATCTGAAATGGTCAGGTACAAAATCCGGACTGAGATCAACACCCTCGACAATAAGCTTAGATAATTTTGCTTCTTTGGAGGCTTCTCGTTTTACCACTATTTCGTAAACCTTTATTTTTCCATCCTGAGCAATTACTTCTACTGCAATAGCTTTAAGGCCTACACCAAGGGCAATGGAGTCTGAAGGGTCTCCTGATTTCACAACCTGCCCGTTAACCATTATTTTTGCATTATCATCGTTCGCAGTCGGTGTTACCGTCACCTTTTCTTTGACATAAGGAACAGATACATTGTACCCCGTTACCGAAGGGTTGAAAGCCGGTGTCATACCCGGGACAGAAATTTCAAGCTTACTTAAATTATTGTCACCACTACCCGTTATGGAAAACGTTCCATCGCTTTCATCACTGGTATTGCTGCTATTATCACTTACCCGCACTTTAACCGAGTCCGCAACCGTATTAGGAACATTCCACACATATTTTAAGATATTAGAAGCCGAATCGGTAATCATTTCCCAATTACCATTCACATAATACTCCAGCTTCACATTTTTTATCTCACCGGTATATTCCCATTGGATAGTATCAACAGAACCAACCTTCCATTCCTCTCCACCGTTGGGAACGGTTAGCGTAAGTGTTTGAGCCACTTCAGCCTTGGTAATAGTAAAAGCTCCATCAGATTCATCTTGTAAAGAACCCGAAGCTTCACTCACCCTTACCTTTACCGTCTGGGACTCGACGTCTGGAACAGTCCATTCAAAAGAACCATCATTATCCGTTGAATCCGTTATAGTCACCCAACTGTCGCCGTCCGAGATATACTGCAGTTTAACTTTACCCACATCCCCAGCAGAGGTCCAGGTGATATTGGTACTGGTTCCCGCCTGCAACACAACCGAGCTGCTGGTGGGATACGTAAGTTCAAGCGTTTTTGTCTTTGGAAGGATAGTAAACACTTCGTCACTGACATCATTGATTTCTGCACTGTCCGCTTCACTGATTTTCACTCTGACTGTTTCTGATGCCATATCCGGAACAGTCCATTTAAAAGAAAAATCATTGAGAGTTGATGCACTTATTTCTGTCCATTTCTCACCATCAGTGGTATATTCCAGTTTTACATCCCCGATACCTCCCTCAGAGGTCCATTCAATCGTGTATTCACTGCCTACCACCAGTTCTTCCCCGCCGTTTGGAGCAGACAGTGTAAGCGTCTTTGTCAGGGCTTCCCTGGTTAATTCAAAAGCATTATCACTTTCGTCTGACACTTCTTTATCGAGAGAACTAATCCGGATTTTTGCCTGCTTTGAAGTGGTATCCGGAACGGTTGTCCAGGAGTAAGAGCCGTCATTGGGGGTTTCCTCAGAGATGGTAGTCCAGTCTTCCCCGTTTAATGTGTATTTGATGTTTACCGCATCAAGCTTACCCGTAGATTCCCAGGTAATGGTCCCGGCTATCCCGGCACCCCACTTTATCCCCGCATCACTTGGATAGGTGACCGTAATAGTTACGGGAACAGGTATTATCGAAAACTTTTCATTACTCATATCAGAGACTTTTCCGTCTAAAGAACTCACTTTAATTTTTACATTATTGGATACAGAATCCGGAACTGTCCAGGCATAAAACTGGCTATCATTTTTAAGAGAACTGGCAATAACTTCCCAGCTGTCGCCGCCGTCAACAGTGTATTCAAGTTTTACCTTATCAATTTCACCAGTTGATTCCCATTTTAGGGTATCTACCGAACCGACTTGTAATTTTTCACCACCATCAGGGTTTTTAACTGTAAGCGTGGGCTCAACCTTAGTGGTAAACTCCCAAACCGGACCTTTTGTCGTGTCTGTACCATCTGAAGCAGCCACCTGCCAGTAATATTTTGTCTCAAATTTTAAGCCGGAAGCCCTGGTGGTCATTTCTTCGGGTTTATCAAGAATATCTTCAGGATTTTCAGAAGTACTTAAAAATACAATATAGGAAAGCTCATCCCCGGAATCAGGATCAGAGGCAGTCCAGGAAAGAGTAAGCCCGGTGTCCCTGTTTTCAGCTTCATCTGAAGGAACAGGAGCTTTAGGTTCATCCGGTGCCGTGTTTAACAGTTCTTCAATATCAGTGCTGGTAGTATCACCAATCCCTGTAGACTGGGCACCAACCACTTTCCCATCTTTCATCCCAATGGTGATAATGGTAAAATTTCCTTTCAAATCATCAGGATAATAAAGTTTCTCCCGTACACTTTCACCTTTATGCCAGGTATATATCCACACGGTATCATCACTTCCTTCATTTATTCCATAAAAAGACAATGAATCATATTTATCCGTATCCAGTTCAGATGCATCTATCTCGATGTACTCCTTTTCTTCTGCATCCCCGCCAAGCATGCCGGTAAGCTTACAATGGGAAAAAAGAAATGACATCAACATAACTAATGCAATAGTCCAAAATGATATTTTTATCTGTTTCATATCCACTCTCTTCTTTTAGTTATACGCAAGTTCTCTTACTCATCTACCGATTAATCAGCTCCCTGATTCACATGGTAATTTTAATATTTTTTCATCCGTAAACGAACAAACTATCTTTGATTACTTTACAGTAATACTCCCGGACTTTGATTCTTCAGCTTCAGGCTCCATCAGCATCAGGGTAACAACCCCGCCTCCAACCAAAATAACTCCCGCACCTACATAGGGCCAGGGAGTTTTCCAGATTGAAGTCCCGCCTTTAGTGTCTTCTTTTCCAGTTTCTTTTTTATCTTCTTTTTTTTCTGCCTTTTTCAACGGTATTTCATCTATTGGTTTTCCCTGAATAAAATTAGACAGTTTTCTGGCGATGTTTTTTGTTGAATTCGCAAGCACTTCGTCAATGGTGCACATACAATCGGTATTATCAGTGTATGAAATTTCTCCAGTCTGAATATGTATCATACGCAGGTTTATTGTAAATGTTTGTCCTATTTTACCAACAGATCCGGTAATAATATGAGTAACACCCAATAACTGACCCGCTTCGATTAGACAGGCATCAGAAGCACATTCACCCTGCTGAAAATCCTGTTCTTCAAGAATTGCTTTCATCTGGCCCCGTTCAATCACTTTAAACCAGTCAGTTTTAAAAAGCTCAGTGCGGAGCCTGTCAGTAATAATCATAGCAGAAGACTTGTCTACTCCCTGCCGCATCAAGTCATTTACCGCTATGTAGGCCTTGTTATTTTCTTCGGCATCTCCTTCAGCCAGTCCCATTGTGAGTAAAGCAGTTACCAGGAGGAAAAACGTGTTTCTTAAAATCATTTTATACTTCTTATTTTGATTGGTTTGAAAATTGCGAGACAAAAGTTCCTATCTAATCCTGAACCAAAAATATAAATAAAATACAGTCAAAGATGTGTGATAGAGATCACATGAAAATCGATTAAAAAACCTTGCGTAGAGACACAGGAGTGTAGAAGGGGTTATTTAGTAGAATCAGGTTTAACTTCAGCACTATCAGCGGGAATTTCAAGTTCCTTAAGAAGGGGAAGACCAAGGTGCTTCCGAAGCATTTTTTCAAACTTCACAAGTTGTGCTTCTCCGGTATAACCTGCGGCACTATAACGAATTACCCCATCTTTATCTACCATAAAAAGAGAGGGAACTTTCTTTGCCTGCCATCTTTCGGCCGTTTTGCGGTGCATATCCAGTAAAACCGTTGATTTAAACCCTGTTTCTTCAATAAAAGGAGCGACTATTTCCTCACCCTTCTGATCAATACTGACCAGGAGCAATTTCACATCTTTTTGGTATTTCTGAACCATTTTTTCAAGGATTGGGATTTCTTTTTTGCAGGGAACACAATCCGTGGCCCAGAAACTGAGTATGACATTGTATTTGGTCTTATTCTTCCAGGGGTGATAAAGTTTTTTACCACAAAATTCGTTGAGTCGGACAAATTTCCCTCCCAGGCTCCTGAGAACGATAACCGGAGCCTCATCCCCTACCCGCAGAGTATCATCCTTGGCTGAAGCTTCTTCTGCTTTACTGAAACTCAGAGAGCAGGTGAGAAACAAAACTATTGAAATAACGCTGATATTTTTCATTTGGAATTAATGTAAAATTTTTCAGCTACGAAGGACATTTTTCTTTTCAGAAGAAAATTGTAAAAATAGCATCTAACGGGATAAATAACTAGAGAGTCATAAGTTCTCTATATCCAGTCATTCCGGCTTGTCCGGAATCTACTGGATAACCAAATTCTTTCAAAAAGTAAGATTCCGGTCAAGCCGGAATGACTTTTTGAAAGAATTTGCAGAACTTATGACTCTCGAGTAAATAAGAATTTTACTTATTTTGTATACTACTTTATCTATTAAAACAGGAGAACTTATGCCATTCATAAGTAAACATTATATTTCAGGTACTTTGCTGTCTGCATTCTTATTCTTAACTTTTTTCATATCCTGTGCACATCCTCCAGCTAAACAGGATAAGCTACTTACCCGGGATTTCAATCCAAAGTCCAAAAAGGCGAGCAAAAAAAAGAGTTTGACAAGGGCGGCATCAGAGCGAGATAAATCCGGAGACATCTATAGCTTATCTGATAAGGAAGTGACCGGCTGGCTTGATAACCCATCGGCCGTATACATTTTAGATGAAGATGAAAAACCTGCTGCTTCCAGCGGAGGTACTGTACATACATACCATGCACCAAAAAAATCTGGTCTCATGGCCGGCTCTTCAGACGACAATCAGCAGTTTAATTATTTCACCAGTTTTCTTGAGCAGTACCAATACGTCCCCCATTTTCCACTTGAGGTAAGCGAACGTATTATCATACAAGTGGAAGACTTGAACCACAAATCAATCGCAAATGCAAATATTGAAGTTTTTTTCAAGAATAAGCTATTATGCCGGGGAGAAACCTATGCCGACGGGAAATTTTATTTTTTTCCATCCATGTATAACGCGTCATTTGACACCTACACTCTGAAGATACGCTATGGTAATATCGAAGACAATCTGGTTATCAGACGCAAGGCAAAAAGAGATGTCATTCATACCCTCCAAACACCTCGTGTAATACCAGGGCAGATCCCCCTTGATATTCTTTTTATTTTTGACACCACGGGCAGTATGGGAGAAGAAATTGAGCGACTTAAAAAGACCATTGCCCTTATCCACCTGAATCTCCAGGCATTATCTATTAAACCTCTTGTCCGCTTTGGAATGGTTCTGTATAGAGACCGGACAGACAAATATAATACACGTATTGTCTCCCTCACCTCAGACTTAGACAAGTTTCAGGCACAACTCGATGAAGTTAGCGCAGGCGGTGGTGGCGACAAACCAGAAGATTTACAAGAGGCTCTTAGGTTATCTATGCAAAACATCAAATGGAACACTGAAGGTCTTCGTCTCAGCTTTATTATTACCGACGCGGCCCCACATCTCGATTATAAAGACCAGGATTACACCTATGTCAATGCGGTTCAGGATGCCCGCAAACAAAGTATTAAAATATTCAGTATAGGAACCGGTGGCCTTGACATCACCGGTGAATATGTACTCAGGCAGATTTCCCAGTTTACCGGGGCCCAGTATATTTTTCTCACCTATGGAGAAGAAGGCGAAAGCGAAGGTGGCAGTTCAGGCAGTGTAAGTCACCATACCGGTGCCAATTATCAAAATGATAAACTTGAATCTATTATTTTAAATATTGCCCGGGAAGAACTTTCCCATTTTTCGGATAAGCCCATTATTTCAGACGGAGGATATTTTCAGGCTGCAAAAGTTGTTGGCGAAGAGCCAAAAGAAACGTTAGACATACTCTTTGAACGTGCACTGGCGCAATTGAACAATTTTTCTTCACTGAAACTCGCAAAAGTCTCAGCAACCGCCATACTTCCCGTTGAAAGTCCCGATAAGACCCTGGCTGCAAATGCTGAATATATAACTGACATATTGTATCAGGCTACCAGCCGCTCCCAGGTTTTCAAACTGGTGGAACGCAAGGATTTGCAGAACATAGCCAGTGAACTCAAACTCCAACTCTCGGGTATAACAGACGAAAAAAACACCGTGAAGGTCGGTCAGTTAATGAATGCAGAACTGATAATTTCAGGGAAATTATATGAAAAAGAAAAAAATATTGAACTTTTTTTAAAACTCTTATCCGTTGAAACCGGAGAAGTATTGTCTGTTACCAAAAGCGTTATTGACAGAAAATTATTACTTTAAAATAAAAGCTGATTAGAATTCTTCATAGCTTACTTCAAGAACACGAAAAGTTTTCTCTCCCCGGGGAAGTTTAACCCGTAGTGACTCCCCTTTTTCTTTTCCTTTTAAGGCTCTGCCTATAGGAGAAGCAAGCGTTATCATATTACGTTCAATATCCAAATCATCAGGACCCACCAGGCGATAGTCGGTAATAATCCCCCCTTCATCTTCAAGCCGCACATAGGCACCAAAAAATATTTTATGCTCGTCGCCTGGTTTACGATCCACTATTTCTGCAATATCCAGACGTTTTTGTATCCAACGGACCCGGCGATCTATCTCCCGCAGGCGTTTTTTTCCGTATATATACTCCGCGTTTTCGCTTCTATCTCCCTGGGCAGCAGCTTCAGTCACTGCCTGAGTTACTTTTGGGCGCTCTACCATCCATAATTCATTAAGTTCATCCTGCAGTTTCTTCGCTCCCTCAGGAGTTATTAAACTTTTACGCTGTTGATTCATCATAAACCTTTTTTTACTGCATTAATACAATAGATAAAATCAAACGAGAATATTTAAAGGATTAATAATTTCTACCATATATATGAACATAACATGTGTAAACACCCAGGTTCCTTAAAGAGCCTATCCTATTTCTCCACGATTATTCCATATTCCCAGTACAAAATCTTTTACCTGCTCCCCGAGTTTGGTTGGACTTACTGAAGGTATAAGATTGTAAAAGTTCATCAGGCTTTTCACATAATTTTGCTTCAGAGAAAGAGATCTTATTTCAGACATGGAAAATATATTGAGGATAGCCATAACCGCTTTCATCGAGAATGTTACGCTCATGTCATTTCCACTCAAAAAAGAAATCAAAAACTTTTCATCCAGGTGATTCATCGCACTTACCGCTTTGTTTAACATAGGGTCGGTAAATTTAGACAACATCTCTGAAATGAGTAAATGAATTTCTAATCCCGGAATTTTGGGACCGAGGATTTCTTTTTTAAAATCTTTAAGCTGTTTATTGTTATCCAGATATTCCACGGCAAAACGGCCCAGGATTTCAGATTCTTCCAGACAGCGATGAAAGGAAAAACCCGATGAAGGAAGAGGCGTATTACTGGAATCACCAAAAAACAAAAATGGTTCTGCACAACAGTGGACCTGATTCCCCAGAGGTATGTTACCCATACGGGTATCTGTTTTTTTGCCACCCAGTTTTTTATCCCGAATATATTGTTTTAGCTTACGAGACTTTTCTTCCATATTGGTGTCAGTTAATGATGAGAAAAAGAAAACCCCTACCATTACCGATTCCCCACTCAGAGGGACCATCCAGAAATAGTCTGATCCCGGATAAAAACTGTCATAGAGTAGCAAGGTATTATCTTCCGTATGTTTCACATTATCAAGCCGATATGCCAGGCAACCCATATCGAGAGGGGCATGGGACAATCCCAGACTTTGTAATATTGTAGATTCCCGGCCCATGGCATCCACCACCAGCCGTGTACGGTATTTCCTTTTATTTGTAGTAACTATGGTCTCACTTGCGTTTTCAACAGCATAAGAAGCAAATCGTTCTTTCCCATGGATATCCGCCCCATTATGCCCGGCCTTATCAGCTAAACAACATAACGCTTTATTTTCGTCAAGGGGTCTTAAAAAATTGGTGTTGGTAAAGGAGTATTTTCCACCTAAATAAGATGAAAAAACAATATTTGAAAAACGGTTACAAGCGCAAGACTCAAGCCCGTATTTCTTCAGACTTTCATCAAAACTCAGCCAGGTTTTCTTTGTGGTACCAATTGCATCTTTTTCCAGCACCAGAGTTGATATGCCATGCTCTGCCATTTGCATTGCGCAACCCAGGCCAGCAGGACCACCGCCTAGAACGATAACATCGTAGAACCTGGATTTTGACACAGAAAATCAGTTAGACACTTTCAACAGAAGCTACTTCAGGAACCCGCTCCTTCAGTATGCGCTCTACACCCTGTTTTAGAGTCTGCTGCGCCATAGGACATCCACCACAGGCACCGGTAAGTTTAACTCTTACCACGTTTTCCGGAGTGGTTTCAACTAATTCAATATCGCCACCATCTCTCTGCAACATAGGGCGCACTTCCTGTAATGCCTCTATAACTTTTTCCTGAAACATGTTTAGCTCCTTTCCAATAAATTGTAACTATAAGAATATTAATTAGTTAATAACGGTTTTTTAGTCAATTTTCGCTGTTAAATAGGCATTAACCGCTTCAAAAGCCTGTATAGATTCAGGCATGTCAGGAAGGGTTCTATAAATTTTTTTCAGATACCCCCTATTTTTTACTTCATAGAGTGAATGTGAAAAATTCATATCATAAACCCATGCCATTTGTATTAACTTAAAATCATTTAAACTGCGCATGTCATTTACCCGTGCGAGTTTATTATCAATAACCGCTGATAAAATATCCCGATTGATTTCAGGCAGGTCTGGCATATCCAGTTCAATAGCTTTATTAGAAGCAGCATTTTTGTCATTATAGTACTCAGTAACCAGATTGAGAATATCCAGTTTATCAGCATCGCGAAGCATTTGAGCTATTCTTACTACGATTCCTTTCAGTCCCTTTGAAATCTGCATTCGGTTATGGTTGGCAATGGCCTTCATAATAACAAGCCGTTCATCAGCTTGAAGATTATGTAATATTTGTTTTTTATGTAATATTTTAAGCCCCAGTCTGGCATGATTTTCAGATTTCCCATCCACAAACGTCCCATATATCAGATATTGTTCAAACCGCCCTATATCATGCAAGAGAGCCGCAGTCCCTGCCAGTAACAGCTCATTTTCTGGCAAATTCAAGCTCTGCCCAAGAGCCAGAGTTTCTTCGTAAACCCTCCAGGAATGGTCTTTTTTGAGTTTCAATACCTGATCAAATTCTTCTTCACCGGTAAGGAAGCTATCGGCATAATCTTCAAACCAGGAAGAGATAATGATTAAATCAGTTTTTTCCATATACGCCTGCATTTTGATAAGCTTCATCCAACAGTTGAACAACATGCTTGATTGAAACCCGCCGGCCTTCTTTTATCATTCCCAATTCCACTGCACTATGCCATTGCATCATACATACATGGTTAGCCGTTGCTAAAACACAATTATTATAAGGCACATGATTGAGAAAATCACTTTTTTCCTTAATTATTTTTTCAGCGTTTTTAGGATGGGTTATGTTATAGGTTCCTCCCGATCCGCAACAATTTTCTGCGTCTGGAGCCAACGACCAACTATTACCAATAGCCTCAAAAACCTGGGCGGGAGGCTTGGTTTTCTTCTGGCCATAATAGAGATGACATGGCATATCCAGGTAAATATGGTCTGTTTCTAGGGCTTTCCCCCTTTTGGGGCTAATAGCATCCAAATAATAAAGGATATCGGTTACTTCCTTTGACAACTGATTCTTTAGAGATAGCCCACATCCCGCCGAATTCGTAAGTACCGTATCAACATCCAGATTATCAAACACCTGTATATTTTTCTCTTCCAATTCTTGTTGGCCCGGTAAACCGTTGTGTTCTAATACTGCTCCACAGCAAACCTGTTCCCTGGGGACAAACACCTGAATATTGTTCGCAATCAGGATACGAACACTGGAAAAATTAACTTCACGAAAAAAAGATTCCATAATACAGCCGGTAAAAAGAGCAACCCGTGGACCGTCTGGTTTATACAATCGCATGAGTGTTCTTGCATATTTTTCTGTTGAGCAATGTAAAGGGGGATCACCCGGAAAAAGGAACTTATGGCTGAACACTCCAAAACCATTAAATTTCCTTATTAATCGTATTGGTAACCCAAGTTTTTGTAGAAGCTTATGGTGGGAAACAAGTTTCCCGGTAAGAGAAAGACCTGTATGCAGTACATCACCTTCTTCAATGAGCTGTTTTTTAGCATCTGATAAAAGAGCACCATAGGGCACATTAGATGGACAAGCAGTTTCACATGCCAGGCATCCAAGACACTCTTCGGTATAAAAACAAGATTTTGCATTTTTATGCAATCGTTTTTGTGAAAGCCCCAACCATTGAGAAAGTCTGCCTCTGGGAGAGTTGTTTTCATTTCCAGACAACCGGTAAGTAGGACAAACTTCAAGACAGAGACCACAATGTACGCATTTTTCAAGATTTTCAGCTTTTTTACTCTGTTGTACAGGCTGAAATTGCATTTTCAAGCTATTCTTAGACATTTTTTTATCAAATATTGAAAGTTTGAGTAATTTTGATCATATTATGTATTTTATATAGATACTAAGTAACAGTTTCATTTCCACCAAAAGGCTGAAATGCAATGATAATAAAATCAATTAGAATTTCTCAGTTATCAGCTCTTCTTTTGCTTTTATGTGCCTTACCTTCATATTTATGGTCACAAACAGCAAAACTCAATGATCTGGAAAAGCGGTATTCTGCCGACGGAGTAAGCATTGTTTTTGTTTTTAAGGGTGCCAAGCCAGATTATGAAGTTAGTACCATCCAAAAAGACAAAATAATCATTACAACTATAACTGTTGAAAATGGTACCCTTGACGATGAATTTAGTGATATCGTCGCCAGGCCTATTCAACATATCAGTTTCATGATGACCAATGACGAAAAACCAGCCTTAAAAATTTCACTTTATCTCGAAGAAGATTTTTCTTTTGATCACAAGCTCTCTGAAAACAATATTCAAGCAGACTTTTCCATGTCCAGTTTAAACAAGCCGGAAGGTGGACCCATTGAACTCGACAAAATAAGCTCCAAGAAAAAAGAAGACAACAGCCATTCTCTGCAAATGGAATTTGGCGAAATGCCAACATATAAAAACATATTTCTCACCTCTGACCTTAAGCAAGCAATTGTCGTTCTTCACAATACGACTGCCAGTAGATCTGTCCTTCCCAAAATAAAATCAGACCTCATCATTTCTGGTGAAAGCCTGCCTGGCGAAGACAACAATATGCCCTATCAAAAATTTGTTTTTCAATCCAGCCAAGAGCTCCTGATGGATGTTGCAGACGAAGAAAACACTACTTTTGCTGAATTTTATGGAATGGGAGAACAAGCCCTTGCAAGTGTAACTACTGAAGAAAAGGAAGAAGAATACGACTACCAGGGTCCTGCAGTAAAAGAAAAATCGAACAGTTGGCTCTATGTTAGTCTTGGATCAGTGGCTCTCATTGGCGGAGGTATTGCCAGTTACCTTCTTATTATGAATCAGGATGACCCCCAAACGTCCAATGTTATTCCCGGTATTGAATCAGAGGTAACACTTCCGACCAGACCACCAGAATAGTTACCAGCACGTTCCTATTCCACATTCACCATTTTAACCACCAGGCATGATTTGCGTTAAAGTGGATTCTTTATTAAAATTGTGTCCAGATTATTAACAAGGACAAGTAAAATGACTAAACCTGTTGTACTTATTATTAGAGATGGTTGGGGAATTAATCCAGATGAAAAGGGAAATGCCGTAGCTGCAGCCAATACTGCAAATATCGATTCCTACAAACAGAATCATTCCTGGACAAAACTTGCCTGTTCAGGAGAACCTGTAGGTTTACCAAATGGTTATCAAGGATCCAGTGAAGTTGGGCATCTCAATATGGGAGCAGGCCGGATTGTTATTCAGGAACTCAAACGCATTGATGATGGTCTCAGTGACGGAACACTCTTTCAGGCAGAAAAATGGTTGAATCTGGTCACAAAATGGAAAGAAAATAAGAGTTCCTTACACCTCTTTGGCCTGTTACAAGACGAAGGTGTTCATGCCCATCAGGAACACCTGTTTAAAATCATGAGACGTGCAAGAGAATCAAACCCGGATGGGAAAATCCTCATTCACCCCTTTCTTGATGGTCGGGACACTCCTCCCCGTAGTTCATTACTCTATATGGCATCCCTATCAAAAGTAATAGACGAAATAGGTAACTGTGAAATTGCTACCATCATGGGCCGGTACTATGCCATGGACAGGAGCAAAAACTGGGAACTTACAGATACAGCCTATCACTGCCTGATGGGAAAAGAAGGCCGGAATACTGATGATCCGATACAGGCTATTAAAGATTCTTATGAAAGTGATAAAACACCTGACAACGTTGATATGTTTGATGAATATATCCCTCCCTATCGTATCGCAGGCTTTTCCGGCATACAAGATGGTGACTGTATCATGCATACCAATTACCGTCAAGACAGAGCCCTCCAGTTATCAATGGCATTTGTGGATAAAAACTATCCGGGTTCACTACAGGTTAAACCTGATGTCACTTACCTTGGGTTCACGAGGTATTATAACGAATTTACTGAATATATGATGGGGCCAATTGACGCAGCAGGCGGTATGGAAAACTTGCTGGGCGAGGTTATTTCAAATGCAGGTTTATCCCAACTCCGCATAGCAGAAACACAGAAATTCCCCCATGTAACCAGTTTTTTTAATGGCAAATCAACAGCCCCTTACAAGGGTGAAGACCAGATGAATATTGAAGGACGTTTTGACCCCGCTACGTTTGCCAGCCATCCAGAAATGGAAGCATATCAGGTCACTGACAAACTGTTGGAAATATTAAAAGAAACTCCTGATAAATATGCCTTTATTGCCGTGAACTACGCTAATGGAGACATGGTAGGCCATACCGGAGATCTTGCTGCCGCAACAAAAGCTATTGAAGTTGTTGATGAATGTGTGGGGAAATTGGTTTCCCGCTGCCTTGAACTTGATGCACGTATTCTCATCACAGCAGATCATGGTAATTCAGAAGAACTCATTGACGCAGAGACCGGAATGGCAAAAACAAGTCATACCTTAAACCCGGTTGAGTGCATCTATGTTGCAAAGGATTCTAAAGGGAAAAAATTAAGGGCAGAAGGTAAACTCTCAGACATTGCCCCTACGATATTATCCTTAATGGGTCTTGAAGTCCCCTCAGAAATGACAGCAGATAATTTGTTTTTGTAGTAATATTAAAAATACATATGGAAACTATAATCCACCCTTTGTCATATTGCGTGGATCTAAAAGTTTGTCGAGTTGTTTTGAAGAGAGATCCGTATTTTCGAGCACCACGTCCTTTACAGACCGGTTTTCTTTAAATGCTTTTTTTGCGATTTGAGCTGCTTTTTCATAACCGATAATCGGATTTAAAGCGGTAACGAGGATGGGGTTTTTATTAACCGCTTCAGCCACATGTTCCCTGCAGAAAGTAATTTTTGTTACCGATTTATCAGCCAGGTTAAAAATTGCGTTTGATAATAGACGAATAGATTCCAGAAGGTTATGCCCCACCAGAGGAAGCATTGTATTCAGTTCAAAACTTCCGGCAATACCACCAAGATTAATGGCCGTATCATTACCAATTACCTGTGCGCAAACCATAGCCGTCGACTCTTCAATAACCGGGTTAACCTTCCCAGGCATAATAGAAGAACCTGGTTGCAATGCAGCAAGCTGTAATTCACCCAGTCCGGCATTAGGTCCTGAATTCATCCATCGTAGGTCATTCACTATTTTCAGTACACTTACCGCAACCGATTTTAATGCTCCACTCAGTTCTACCGGAGCATCCACCGTTCCCTGTGCTTCAAAATGATTAGTAGCTTCTTTAAAAGGTAAACCTGTTTCTTTAGAAAGCATTTTTGCAAATAAAGAAGCGAAACGCGGATGAGTATTGATACCCGTTCCAACAGCAGTCCCCCCCAATGGCAGTTCACGTAGACGCTCCAGCACGCCAGCCACCCGTTCTGCTCCTAATTCAGCCTGTCTTGCGTAACCGCTAAAAGCTTGTTCCACCGTAAGCGGCATCGCATCCATCAAGTGAGTACGACCGGTCTTCACCACATCGGCATATTCACTACCCTTGTCGACTAAAGCAGCCTGTAATGTTTTTAAGGCTGGCAACAAGCTGTACTGACAACTGACATAAGCTGCAATCCGGATAACCGTAGGGATAACATCGTTTGAACTTTGACCAAAATTCACATGATCATTTGGATGGATTTTAAGTTTACTTTTTTTGTTCAAAAGGGTCTGGGCACGATTTGCAATAACTTCGTTAGCATTCATATTTGTGGATGTACCCGAACCCGTCTGGTAAATGTCAACCGGAAACTCATCATCCCATTTCCCTTCATTCACTTCTAAGGCCGCTTTGTTAACCACCGCTGCAATCTGCTTTGGAATAAGACCTAACTGGCCATTTATCTGGGCAGCAATGGCTTTGATAAGCCCAAGAGAACCGATAAAACTGCGGTTAAACCCAATACCACTAATTGGGAAATTATCTATTGCGCGTTGTGTTTGAGCGCCATAGAGGGCCTCTGCAGGAACTTTAACTTTTCCAAGAGAATCTTTTTCAACTCTAAATTTTTCCATTATCCACTCCTCGATTTTAGACTCATATGTTTACAATTTAAGTATTTAGACCGAAAATGGGATATTTTTCTAATTTGTTAGATTTTGACAGGAGTATCTGAAATGGACATCCGACTGAATACAAAAGAAATACGAGTACTGGGATCACTCATAGAAAAAGCTTTTACCACCCCGGAATATTATCCGTTGAGTCTTAATGCTCTAAAAAATGCCTGTAATCAAAAATCCAGCCGCCAGCCAGTTGTAGAGTACACCGAACAAGAAACGGAAGTCACTACCAGGACGCTCAGAAACAAGGGTCTGATAATGCTGAGAAGTGGCACGGGTTCCCGTGTGCAAAAGTTTGAGCACCTCTTCTCAGGGCTTTATCATCTCTCTGGCCCTGAAACAGCAATCATGGGAGTACTTCTGCTCAGAGGTCCACAAACCATAGGGGAACTTAAAACACGTACCACCAGAATGTATGCCTTTCCCTCAGGACAAGAAGTAGAAGAAACCCTTTCTAAATTAAACCAAAACCAGCTTCAATCTTTGGCCTTGGAACTTCCCCGACAACCGGGCCAGAAAGAAACCCGGTTCACCCATTTGCTCTCTGATAAAACTGAAGAAATAGTTCTGGAAGAAGAACGATCAAACGTTCTTATAAATCAGACAGAACATTTTCAGGAAGAAACAGTACCAGATATGAATGAAGGAACCAGCCTGGCATCCCGTGTAAATGACCTCGAAACCGAAGTTAAAAGTCTTGGGGAGAAGTATGACGCATTAAAAGAAGAGCTGGTATTGTTCCGCAAAGAGTTTGAATAACCACCAGAAGTAAAAATCATGAACATTACCGATGTCGTAATATTCCCCTTTTACTCTTCATAAAAAATTCTTCTATGTCTTCTCGTACCCTGGCGCCTCTGGAGAGCGATAGTAAGGGTTTACACAATGAACTCTGAAAATCAGGTGAAGTACTATGCTGAAAAGCACGATACCCCGTTTTAAGTGAAGATAAAACTTCTGGATCTACTCCCAGTTTTTTTAAGGCAGGCTCATTCACTCCCGCCCAGCAAAGAGGTTCACCCATTGCCCTGGAATAAGGCGGGATATCCCTTGCCACCCGTAATCCGCCCCCGATAAAACAACCAGCACCAATCGTTGTGAATTGATGTATACCCGTAAGACCGGAAATAACCGAATTATTTCCAATCCATACATGTCCTCCCATCTGTACGCTATTGGCAATAATTATACTATCCCCAATTTCACAATCATGGGCCACATGACAATAAGCCATCAAGAGGCAGTTTTGCCCTATACGGGTAACGCCGGATGCAATAGTGCCCCGACTTATGGTTACATATTCACGGATAACAGTATTATTACCTACCTGTAGTCCCGTTTCCTCGCCTCGATATTTAAGATCTTGAGGTTCAACGCCAGCAATCACTCCATCAAACAAGGACACATTTTTTCCAAGTACCGTACCCGAATATACATGACAATGCATACCAACAGAAACACCATCCGAAAGGCATGCACCTTTTTCAACCACACTAAAAGGGCCAACATTTACATCGCGGCCAAGTTCCGCTTCAGGATGAATCACAGCGGAAGGGTGTACGGCCATTGTTTATACCATAGCCGCCTTGATGGTTGCTTGCGCTACCATCTTTCCCCTTACTTCTGCATAGGTTTTTACCATCGCAAAACCACGTCGCATTTTCAGTAACTCCGCATGAAGGTGAAGGGTGTCACCAGGTCTTACGGGGCTTTTAAATTTCGCATCATCTATTCCGGCAAATGCCGGGCGTTTGCCTTTAGCCTCTTCAAAAGAAAGTGCAATGAGTACCGTAGACACCTGGGCCAGAGCTTCTATCTGTAATACGCCTGGCATCACTGGTTCCTGAGGAAAATGTCCATTAAAAAACTCTTCGTTAAACGTAATGTTTTTAAGACCGGTTATGGTCTTTTCCTTCTCAAACGACATGATCCCATCTACCAGCAAAAAAGGGTACCGATGGGGTAAAAGTTTGAGAATACCTGCATAATCAATTAACAATTCCGGATTCTCGGATTTTGGAATATCAGTGGGAAGTGTTGTTTCGTTCATTTATAATATCCTTTAGTAAAAGATGATTATGGAAATGGCCGCTATTCTTTGCCACAATTTTCAGGGAAGGCAAAGAGAGGCCGTTAATTGCCAAATCTCCAAGTAAATCTAGTATTTTATGAAGAGCAAATTCATATTCTGAAGGACATAATTCACTATCCTGTCCCTGAAAAAGAAATCTCCCCTGGTAAGGAACCAATGTACCTGTCTTTCGCGGATTTTTTTGGCAAAAATCTTTAAATTCATCTGGATGGTCGAATAACAGCATACCACTTTGAGGGGTTACCCCTCTCAGCAATCCCTTCTTTCGACAAAACTCAAAAGATTTATAGTTGATAAAGGTCTTACTGGGAATGATTTTTTCAAGATAATCTTCTACAGATGTATTTGAATCCGTATCAAACACAAAGTGCTGATTCATGCCGTTTTGTTCGTGAATGTAGGTCACAGAAAACCCCTGGAAAGGACTTGTTTTCAAATAACCATCAGAAAAGAAATACTCTTTTTGTAACGAAGACTCGTAAATTTTAAAGGTAACAATGGGCTTTGATGCTCCAAACGAAATCAACCTATCAATACATTCAAGAAAGTTTCGTCCACTTCCGTCCATACCAGGTACTTCCCTGCCCTCAATCTGTACCATCAAGCCCAACCGACTAAAACCGCATAGAGTACCCAAAAGATGCTCGGGAGTATATAACGAAAGAGAATCTGGATAATGTATAATAGTTCCATTTTCTGCAGAAAAAGAAAATGTTGATGAACTCCCTACCGGGAATACAAAAGGAGAGCCGTTAAAAGTACAACAAGTTTCCTCAGCTTCTATCCGGGTAAAAGTAACTTTACCATTACTACCCGTATGTAATCCAGGACCTTCTATCGTGACTTGTTTGCTTTGTTTTTTAGATATATTTTCTGCTGTTTCCATTCTTTCAAATCCCGGGCAGGATACCCGGCAACTACAGCCCCTGATTTAATATGTTTCGTGACACCACTCTTCGCAGCAATAGATACATCATCACCAATTACCAAATGCCCGGACAAAGAAGCGGCCCCTCCAATTTTGACCCTTGCACCCACACGGGTTGAGCCTGCAATACCAGATTGTGACGCCAACATACACTCCTCACCCAATTCCACGTTATGTGCTATTTGAATATGGCTGTCAAGCTTGCAACCATTACCAATACGAGTGGGGTTAAGCACGCCAGAAGCGATTACTGAATTTGCACCTACAAACACATCTGAACCAATACTCACTCCCCCATAATGAGGAAGATGAATGGTCGCATTATTAAATTCATAAAAATTAAAACCCGCTGAACCAATTACAACGCCGGACTGGATAACGGAGTTCGCTCCAATTTCACAATTATCCAATACCGTAACATTGGGTTCAAGCATAGTACCACTGCGAATCAGACTCCCCTTGCCCACAAAACAACCTTCCGAAACCACACAATCCTTTTCAATAGTTCCATAAACTATTGCAGATTTTGCAACCATACCATGAATCCGAGCAAATTCATCAACAGGAGTAAAATTATGTTTGTTACGGTCAAGTAAAACACGCATCGTTTCATAGATATTTTTTACTCTGATCCAGGGCCACCGATTTGATTCCAGTTTACGTTCACTCATAACCAGGGCTGCTCTCAAATCAACAACCAGGCTATCCGGAGCTGATTTATGAACAAAAGTAAGTGAAGAAGTAGAACTGTGGTACGGACTATCAAACTGCTGAAGCATTACCTTCTGCAGATTAAACGAATCCTTTGGGGTAGCTGTTACCAGATATTTACATTGCTCCAGTACAACAGCCGCGCTAATGGCAGTATTGAGAAGCAACAGAGAGCCCTATTGATTTAATACATCAAGGACTTTCTGAGTCAGATCATTATCAGGCTTCCAGTATACCACTGACCCAGAGGCTCTGTCGAGCACCAGATCATAACCTTCTTGTTTTGCGACTTCCTGTATAACCTTTTTGATCTTCTTTATAATTGGTCCACTAAATTCCTCATTTTTTTTGAATAAATCGCCTTCTCGTCCATAAATTTTCTGTACAAACTGTTGGTATTCTGTCTGTTTTTGTAAAAATTTAGCTTCCAGTTCTTTTTTCTTTTCTGCACTGAGCATAAGAGACTGTTTATCGAGTCTCTCCTTCATTTCCGTCAAGTCTTTCTGCATTTGGGCCGCTTCCTGTTCCCATTTACTTACTTGTGAGTCATACTCTTTTTGTGCTGTTTTAGTTTCCTTATAACCATCAAAGACAATTTTAGAATCCACATGGGCAATTTTTAACTGCGCGGCGATGCCTGGAAGGGCCACCAAGAGCAATGCAAGAATTATTCCACTTATAGTTTTACTCATTTTTAGTTCTCCTTCTACTGTACGTATTATAATAACTTAAAAAAAAATCGATTCCCTGCAAAACGCAGAGGTCACAAGACAAGAAATAGCCTTAATATGGTGCCTCAATTACAAAATTAGTACGCCAGGTATCATGTGCCACTCTTTCACCCCCATTACGATTCCAGGGTCCAATAGGCCATCCAAAATCAAATCCCATAATACCAACCATAGGAATCACCAACCTGAAGCCGACTCCATAATCAGAAAGTAAATCTGTAAAATCGATGTCATTTACCGGGTTCCCCAGCGCTCCGGTTTTTGGCGATGAAGAGATAAGCTCTTCACCAAAAACATTACCCATATCAAAGAACGCTTGCAAATAAAACACATTGGGCGCAATGGGATAGGTAAGCTGTGAGACAAAAGAGAAATAACTACGACCAATTCGATATCGTCCAATACTACCATCATCATAGCCTCTCATTTTGCCTTCAAATCCGAGGATACCGCCCATCCGATACAAATTCCATTGTTGAATTTGGTCTCCATATATAATACCAAGTTCAGATTCTATGCCCAAAACCAATTTGTGAATCGTAGGAAACCACCATTGTATTTTCGTCTCATAAGTGGAAAAATCAAAATCACCACCCAACAAGCCTCCATATTTTTTGTACTCAAACGTATAGCGGGAACCGTCTGATGGAAACATTGGAAGATCTTTGTCATCACGAACAAGAGTCACACCTACCGCTGAGGCCAAACCAGACCATTGTAACAACTCATCGGGATCCCTTGGGCGCCCATTATCGTTCTGGTTTAAACTATAATGAGTAGATATGGTAAAGTAATCATCCGGCCAGGTTAAGCGTCTGCCCAATCTACCCGTAAAACCATACTCAATAAAATATTCATAACCACTTTCAATATTTTCTGCGATGTAATCATTGTAATAATAGTTGTAATAACGCCTCCAGGATAAACTGCCACCAACCAGGGTTGGAGTATCAAGAAACCAGGGTTCAGTAAAACCTATAGAATAAAGTTGTTTGAGTTCACCATATTCAATATTAAGATTGGTTCGTTGTCCATTTCCCAGGAAATTGGGTATTTGCAGGCCCAAAGTAAACACCAATTCTTCTCTACCACTGTAGGCTGCACCTGCAGAAAAGGTACCGGTCCCAGCCTCTTTTTCCATCACTTCAAATACCAAATCAACATCATCATTTCCAAGGGGTTCAAAATTCGGCATGACACCATCAAAATAATTGAGTTGCATTACTTCACGTTGAGAGCGCATGACTAAAGACTGATTAAAGATATCCCCAGGGAAAATTTTCATTTCACGTCGGATTACTTTATCTTTCGTCTTGGTGTTGCCTCTAATATGAACTTTATTGATATGAGCTATACCGCCTTCGTTAACAGTATAAACCACATTTAAAACAGAATCTTCGTACTTCCGTTCTTCCTGTACTTGTACAAATAAATGCCCGATATCCCGATACAGCATCTCAACCTTAAATCTGGAAGCCTGAAACTTTTCAATATTGGCAATTTCTCCACTGTCCAACATAATTTGCTCCTGCAGGGCCCGTTCAGTCATAATATCGTTATGAACAAAACTAGCCTTGCCAAAACGATATTGGTGTCCTTCAAAGACATCAATGGAGATATCAAGAAACGTTTTATCTCTGGAATAGTCTATCTTGTGCGATAAAACCTTAGCATCCAGGAACCCCTTCTGCTGATAATAATGTACAATTGAATCCAGACTACCCCTGAATTCTTCTTCTTTAAACTCTCCACCAATTCCAAAAAACCAGGACTTTTTCTTGGTTTCCATTTGTCCGCGCAATTTTCTTCCTTTTAGCCGACTATTGCCCTTGAACACAATATTCCTAACCTTAACCTGTTTCCCTTCATTAATTATAAATGTTACATCAATGAGGCCGGTCTTTTCATCTTCTTCTCTGGAAATATCAACTTCTGTTAATTGAAAACCCTCTTCTTCATAAAGTTTTAATATGCCCTGGCGTTCCCGCTCCAATGCTGCCTGAGAAAACATCTGGCCTTCTAATAGATTCATTGCTTCTCTTATTTCTTTTTCTTCCAGTTCACTGTTTCCTTTGAGAATGGTAACACCAAGCGTAGGAAGTTCTTTAATCTGAAAGACAAGATTAACACCTTCTACGGTTTGAGGATATTCTATTTCTACCGCAATATCTTCAAACCAACCGAGTTCGAAGAGATCCTTAATTGCTTCCCGCACTTTAAGCTTTAAAATGTTTGGCAGATACGAGGTTCCCTCTTGCAACTTAATGACACCTTTTATCCTTTGGTGATTTATGGTTCGGGCTCCCTCTATTTTTATTTTCTCAAGCCTGATATCCCGTACCGGGCTTTTAAGTCCTAGCTCTGGCTGGGAATAGAGGGTTGAAGAAATCCCAAGTATTAGTAAAAGACAGGGTATTTTGAGAAGCAATTTAGATACAGGCTGAATAAAGATTTTACACACAATGTTTTCTTGTTAAATACAGTACAAAATTCCGGGCATAATATAGTAAAATATATACCGAATCCCCTTTAATCAGCTCCAAGGAAAACCTGATTTCATAAAGGAACCATGGTAAAAAATGGAGCAATAGAATCTAAGTCTCAATAAGCCAGGCACAGGTTCATTTATTTCAAACAATCGAGTACTTTAGAGGGTCATCAGTATTTCTTTTAGAAAAAATAAGTTCTAAGGTTTAAGCTTTTTTCCAAGATTAAGGTCTGACTTATTCTCCTTAAGGTCAGATCTGTCAAACGAGAG
>JADFYW010000169.1 GCA_015232855.1 Fibrobacteria bacterium | reverse complement strand
GAGAGCAAGGGTATAAAATTTGTAAGAAAATCTAATTTACATGAATGGGTAGAATCAATTATTATTGCATTTGTATTGGCCATGTTCATAAGAGCTTTTTTCATCCAGGCTTTTAAAATTCCTAGTGGTTCTATGAGAATGACCTTAATTGAGGGTGACAGGCTTAAGGTTCAAGACATCCTGCTTGTAAGGGACCTGGATAATAATGGTATTTACTCACCGGGTATAGACAAACTACTTAGTGCAAACGCAGTGGATAGCGACAGCTTGATACAATTCGGACCAGTTGGTATTGACACTATAAACCAAAACAATACAAACTCTTACGTAGTTCTTATAAATTTTAATTCAACACCCTTTATCCAAGCTGACCTCTTCAAACTTGAGATAATGAATACGGCAGTCCACGTAACAGGGCTCACTTCAGTAACTAATCTTGGGGTGACTGGCAGCCTCATTTCATCAAACACTATCACCAGGAAAGTCGGTGATCTTGCCCTGGATACCGGAGCAGCTAACGGCCAGATTGGTGGACATGCGGTAACCGACCAGGATAGTACACCCATGCTCCAGTTTGTTCTTAAGACAGACAACCTGGAAGATATGCAGATTGACTCCATCACGGTCCGCATGATTATGGGTGACTATACTAAAATTGATCAACTCGTCCTGGTTAAAGAACAAAATATCAATGGCCAATTTGACCCTGGTGTTGATTCTATTCTGGGCGCACTACCCGTAAATGCTGATTCCCAGGTTATCTTCAAAAACACTCTTGGTTTTATAAATTCAAATAGTCAGTCAACTTACCTCGTTCTCCTAAATTTAAACGGAACTATATTACAACCATCAGACGTATTCCAATTTGAATTGGCAAGTACCCGGGTACATGCAACCGGCACGAAATCAATGGCTGGTATATCAGTATCCGGAGGCCTTGTCCATGGCAGCTACCTCGCATGGCACCAGGGTAGCTTAAGTATGACGGAGGGTTCCAACAACAGCAACCTCGGTGGGTTGGCGGCCAGCAGTCAGGACAGCATCACGTTGCTTCATTTCACGGTTAATGCAACTGATCCTGAAAATATCAATATCGATTCTCTCGTGTTCAGAATGATTTCCGGAACAGGTCATCATCTGGCAGAACTCCAACTGGTACACGATGTGGATAACAATGGCAGTTGGAACGGAGCCCCAGATATAATCCTTTCAACTACGGGCCTGAATCTGGCAGACTCTCTGGCCATTTTCACAGGGACTCCAATTATTCCACTTGCGAAAAACAGCGATATCAGCCTCTTATTAACCCTGAGCCTCAATGCTGACCGCTTCGTACAGGGTGAAACACTACAATTTGCCCTTGATACCACGTCTCTGTTTGGTACTGGGCAAATGTCAGCCATGCAAGTACCGGTAACTGGTCAGAACATTGTGTCCCCCTTACTAGTAGCATATGAAGACACCACCGCACCCGCACCACTAAACGACCTCATAGCTGTAGCTGTGGGAGACAGTCAAATCAACCTAAGCTGGGATATAGTAACTGTGCCAGATGCCGACAGCATAGCCATCCGCTATCGTACATCCAGTAAAGGCGATTCACGAATCGCCTCCCCCCCTGCGACTCCCGATAGCGGCCTTGCCCTCACTATCCTCCCGGCATCTGCAACCAGCTTTATCCACACAGGCTTATCCGAGAACCAGGTAATTGCTTACTCCCTGTTCACCAAAGACACCGCAAGCAACTGGAGTAATCCTGCTTCAGCAGTTGGCGCTACCTATGATATCACCGCACCTCTTGTAACGGTACTGCCCATTTCCACCAGAGACACCACCCCGGAACTTACCGGTTCAATTGATGACCTCTCTGCCACTATTGAAGTGGAAGTTGCAGGCCAATTAGTAGTTGCAAAAAATAATGGCGATGGTTCCTGGACGGTATCACGCAGCCAACTCACCAGAATTACAGATAGCACATATGATATTAGAGTGACCGCAACCGACAGCGTAAATAATAGTGCTACCGATAAAACTACCGGTGAATTGGTTATTGATGCTACGGCACCTGTGGTTACCGTTAATACACTCTTAACGAACAAACGCTCCCCTGCCCTCTCTGGAATGGTAAACGACCCAACAGCAGCAATACAGATTGATGTGCTGGCAGAACAATACCCGGCCACAAATAATGGTGATGGAACCTGGACTCTGGCCGAAGGCACTCTGGCTGCATTGGCAGATGGAATATATAATGTGGTAATCACCGTAACCGACAGCCTGGGTAACTTCAGCCTGGACACAAGCGATGGCGAACTGGTAATTGATGCCACTTTGCCGGTATTCACGGCCCTGACACCAGCTGATGATACTACCGGTATCGATGTGAGTGCTTCCCTCACCATGACTTTCAGCGAAAACGTGTGGGCCAGCGAAGGCCAATTGAACATCTTACGCAGCCGGGATAATTCGGTTTTCCGTACCTATTCACTGAATTCACGTTCAGTTTCAGGGGCTGGGACAAATGCGATAACCATCACTCCTGATATGCCATTGGAAGTGGGTGTGGATTATTACGTGCTCGTTGATACCAATGCTTTAATGGATACCGCAGGCAACTACTTCCCGGGTATTACCACAACTGATGCATGGAATTTTTCCGTATTTGCCAGCAATGTGGGCACTGAAGGCGATACGGTTACCGGGCCTGATGGCATTACCCTATTTATTCCGGGGGGAGCCCTGTCTGAACCAGTACCCATCGCAATTACAGCTGTTGAAGAAGACAGTTCTGTAGATTCAAGTGAACAGCCTGGCTTCCGCATGGCAGGTAAAGTTTACGAATTTCTGCCCCATGGAACCCGGTTTAGCGCCTCTGTAGCAGTTACCGTACCTTATGATAAAGAAGCGGCAGCGGGCCAGCTTGATAAACTTTGCATCTGGTGGAGTAACCATCCGGACAGTGCCTGGATTGCTATCCTGGGTACGGTCGACACGTTGGCAGGAACGATTACTGCTTATATAAATCACTTCAGCTTTGGTGTGGCCGGTTTTGATAATATTGCTCCAGTGGTCACCGTAAACCAGATTACTACCAGTGATAATACTCCTCAGCTCTCTGGTAAGGTAGACGATATCAGCGCGACAGTTATCATACAGGTTGATTCCCAAAGCCTTAAAGCAATAATTCATGAAGACAACAGCTGGACTATCCCGGATAGCCTGCTTAAGCCTCTCACTGACGGAGTATACGACATACAGGTAATTGGAACAGACACCTGGAACAACAGCGGCACCGATTCAACTATAGATGAACTGATTCTTGATGCAACCGCTCCGGTTATTACGGTAAATGCATTGTATACTACTGACATACGGCCTGTACTTAATGGAACAATTGATGATCCAAAAGCAGTCATTTCTGTAGCGGTTAACAACCAGAGTTATACAGGCCTTAATAATGGAGATGGCAGCTGGACACTTTCAAATGACAGTCTTCCTGCACTTGAACAGGGTGTTTATTCTGTAGAAGCCGCTGCTATTGATTCTCTTGGGAACCGCGGTGCAGACAAGACAGAAAATGAACTTATCATTGATTACAATGACAAACCACATTTTGTGGCTGTGCCTGAAACACTCCTTGCAGTTCAAGATGACCCATTCAACTTCCGTCCTGATTTTGAAGACCCGGATTCAGCCGATATCCTGACCCTGGCCATGAGTCTGATAGACAGCGGAATGAACTGGATAAGTTTAGACAGCAACAAACTTTTTGGAACACCCGTAAATGAACATGTAGGTTCCCGGATGATTATGCTTACCGTAACTGATGGCAAGCTCAGTGATACCGTAGTCATCACCGTTATTGTCGAAAATGTAAATGATGCCCCGACTTTTATTGACCGTCCCGACAGTCTTATCGCCTGGGAAGACAGCTTGTTCAGCTTAACCCTTTCTTATGAAGACCCGGACAAAAACGATAGCCTGGTACTTTCTCTTGAAGGCCCGGCATGGCTGAATGTGACCGGCAATACACTAACCGGCACACCCGCCAACAGCGATGTGGGGCAGGAAACCATAACCCTGATAATAAATGACGGAGAATTGAGTGACACCCTGCGCACCGCCTTCACGGTTGTAAACGTGAATGATAACCCATACCTGGCAGAAATGACAGGGATCGATACTATTGGGCAGAGATGGAACGAGGACCAAGCCTACACCTTCAGGATCGTTATCAGGGATCCTGACAGCGAAGACAATGTACTCCTGGACTCTGCATCTCTGCCCTCCTTTATTTCTCTGGCCGCTGCAAGTCAGGATAGCGCAAGCTTTGGTTTTGACTTTGACGTTCTGCCGCTACAAAAAGATACCGGTTCTCATAACCTCACATTCAGGTTCACTGACCTGCAGGGCGCCCTGTTTGAACTGCCCGTAGAAGTATTTGTGGAAGAGACGAACGACATGCCGGTTGCAATTATCAAGGGCCACAAGCTGAGTGGAGGCGCGGTACGGTTTAGGCTTGATGTGGAAGACGAAGACGGAAGTCTGGCAGAAACAAGGTTCCATTATCAGCTGGTGAAAAATGGCACGGACACTATCCGCACAGGCTCGGACAGCACGGACCTTATTGATATCTTTCCACTTTTGGACGGCGAATATCATTTGCTTGTAAAAGCTGAAGATGGAAAGGGCTTAATGCAGGATTCAGCAATAAGAGGCGACTTCACGCTATCCGGAATATCATCTGTAACTGCAGACAGCGGTGTATGGCATATGGGCGGAATACTCATGGACAACCTGAACACCTCCTCTCTGGGGAATAGCACGATTTATCATTGGGTAGATAACGGCCAGTCAGATGACCTTTTTGATAAATATATTACCGGTGATAATTTGCCCACCCTGCAACGCGGTAAAGGCTACTGGATACTAACAGAAAAATCGATTAGTATTTCTGTCACGGAATCACAGCTTCTCAGGGATGACTTTTCTATGGACCTCGTCTATGGTGACCTGGGCTGGAACCAGATTTCCAATCCCTTCCCCTACCCTGTAAATGTGCAGAATACCGGGCTCACCTTCTGGCATTGGGACACAGACTCCTCTGATATAGTGGACGCAGATGGGATTTTGGAACCATGGAACGCCTACTGGGTACAGGTCAAAAAAGATACCAGTATCACAATAACAGCTAAACCCGCTTTTGAAACTGGTGGGCTTACCAAACGCACCGCAATTAGCTTTGATGACATATCAAGCTGGACCGGCAAGCTGATTCTGAGAGCGGGTAAATACACCGATAAAGAAAACCTTTTTGGTGTTCGCTCCCTGGCCAAACAGATGGGGAATGAAAACTTGTATGAACCACCTAAAATGGGTAAGCATATTTCTCTGTTCTTTACCGGTCACAACCAGTCTGTAACAAAGCGCCAGTACGCCTCCGATTTCAGGTCTACTATAAATACGGATGAAGAATGGTTTGAATTCGGCATAATGAACTTTAAATCAGGTCAAAAGACAGCCGAACTCAGTCTGGAAGGTCTTGAGTCTATCCGTGCCGCGGGTTTCTACACCTTCCTGGTAGACCGAAACGAAGCGACCCTTATTACTGATGAAACCCCACCAGTATTGTTCAAGCTTAGCTCAGAAGAACATTTTTACTCCGTAGTTATTACTGATAATCCAAATTTTGCATCCACCCTTGGCCTCAAATTCACGGTTGCCCAAAACGTACCTAACCCGGTTCGCTTTGGTACCGCATTTAACTTCAACCTTCCCAGAGAGTTTGACGAACAGGGTCGCAGGCTTGAAGTCACCTATCCCGTACGGATAACCATATACGATATCCTGGGACGTAAAGTGAATGTAATCTATAATGAAAAGCTCTCTGCAGGAAGCCACAGCTTCTACTGGCGCCGTTCCGTATCACTCCCCAGCGGCACCTACATTTATAGCTTACAGGCAGGCAAAAATATAGCCAATAAGAGAATGCTGTTGTTGCGATAGAATTCGTCACTTCGCCCTGCAAGGGCATAGTATACGAAGCCTTGAGCTAAGTCGGGAAGTTTCTGAGGAACATTTCTTAGTATTGACCTTTTGATCTATTTGCTCATATCCCATGCTTTTACTACTTCTTTGGGACATGACAAATGAACAAAACGAAAAAATATTTTCCAAATTTGAGGGTGATAGTTTCAAATTCCGCTGCCATAAAGATATCTCCTGTTTTAATGAGTGCTGTGCTAAGCTTAAACTAGTGCTTACGCCCTATGATGTGCTCCGGCTTAAAAACCGGCTTGGGCTGAGCAGCGAAGAATTTATTGATAAATATACAGAGACAACCTTTGAAAAGCCCCGGCGATTCCCCATTGTTCTCCTTAAAATGGCAGATAACGAAAAGCAAAGTTGCCCCTTTGTCTCCCCGGAGGGCTGCACTATTTATGCTGACCGGCCAGGTGCCTGCCGGATTTACCCCCTGGGTAGAGCAACCAAAGCCATAACCGGTAATGACAATACCGTTGAAGAAGAATTCTTTGTAGTAAAAGAAAAACACTGCCGCGGGTTTGAAGAAGAAAAAACCCGAAGCAAAGCAGAATGGATGCAGGGAGAAGGTCTTGAGGAGTACAACGAAGTTAATGATAAATGGCTATCGATTATCACCTCTAACAAAGGTATGGGTGACGAAAGTGCTATTTTAAAAAAGACCCAGATGTATTTTATGGCCTGCTACAACCTTGAAAAATTCAAAGCTTTTATTTTTAAAAGCAGTTTTTTCGGGCATTTTGATGTTTCAGATGATGAAAAAGAGCAAATCGCCCAAAGCGAAAAAGCACTGCTCTTGTTTGCCCTGAATTGGCTGAGATTCAGTCTCTTTGGTGAGCAGACTATTAGAATTAAGTGTTAATTGCCGGTCCGCAATTCTCTTGTTCCATTTCCACTGTCACATTCCTTTTCACCCTTGAAACGAGATGCGGACCGGCTAATTCTATGCGAGCTGCCTTACGGATAAATTTCCTACAGTCCTTTTTTGGAGACTACAACCTTCATTCCCCCAGCAGGATGTAGTATTTCTTCTACATTCGTTTGGACTGTGCTCTTTCGTTTCGCCGGGATACGACGAGGCTGAGCTGTGGAATGCGAGTATTGTACCAGTATGGCAAGCACCACTGCATAGAATGTATTTAGAGTCAAAGCTTTCGCAAAATTTTTCAGTATTCCATCCCATTTTTTACCCCCTGTTAAGTTCATATTCCAAATATGTTTTTTTAACAAGAGACAAACTGTGATCTGGATCACACTTTCCAAATAATGTGATCTTCATCACAAAATGACAGGTAAGATGGAAGAATAGTTTTCAGTTTTCAGTTTTCAGTATTATTAAGGCTACGCTTTAATATTAGCGAAGCCACTATTTAAACTGATAACTCGCGACTGATAACTGATAACTGATAACTGATAACTCGCAACTGATTACTATAGTCCGGCTACTTGAGAAGTGCTATTGCCTTCTTCCAACCTTTCTTTTTCGCGATATCCAGTGCCGTTTTCCCGGCCTTATTTTTGTGCTTGAGATTGGTGCCACTTTTAACAAGGAGCTGGATAATTGCCGGATTTTCTTCATAGGCATCAAGAGCTTCCATCAGGGCGTTACTCTTTAGTTTGTCAGTTATATTAACATCCGCACCTGATTGTACCAGAAGGCTACAGGCAGCAGCATGCCCTTGGTAAGCCGCACTCATAAGAGGTGTTGTACCATTCTCTCCATTCGCATTCGCATCAGCCTTTTTTTCTAAAAGTCGTTCTACAATTCTGATATGGCCATTGTAGGCCGCTTCATGGAGAGCTGTGGTTCCAAAGGCATCCCTGGCATTAATATCAGCCTTTAAATCAATCAATAATTCCACAACCTCGAGGGCCCCATTTGAAGCTGCGGAAATCAATGCTGTTTTTTTAGAAACGGTTGCCCTGCTATTTACTACAGAACTGTCTTTTACAATTTCTAACACCTGGCGGATAATGTTTAGGTTTCTGCCTGACACCGCTTCAAAAAATAATGCGCCCGGATTGGTAACACCTTCTTTTGTTGCTTTCTGTAGCAACATAGTGGTGATCATAGGGTTTGTTTTCTTAACGGCCAACATGAGAGGGGTTGAGCCATCTTTATTTGGCAGGTTGGGGTCCCCTCCATTTTCAAGCAACACTCTAAATGTTTGCCTGCGATGTTTTTTGTTTACAGACACAACAGAATCTATCACTTTTTGGGGTAGTTCTCCTTCTGTATTTCTAAACTGCCCCGCTTTCCCCAGTTTCGTTTTTATCAGGCCATGATGAGTGTCATACACCATACCCTTAATCGCATAAAAAAGTGCCGTTTCACCATCTTTATCTTTGGCATTAATGTCAGCCTTATGTTTAATCAGGAGCTCAAGAATATTGGGATATGCACTCTGTGCAGCATTCATTAATACCGTCTTCTGAGTAGTATCATGGGCATTCACATCAGCCCCGGCCTTAATCAATGCCTTTGCAATTTCATAGTCACCGGTTATTTGATTGACCGCGTAAGAAAGGGGCGTTTCCCCACGATCATAGCGATAGTTCACATCGGCACCCGCTTTTATCAACATATTGACAATATCCCGATGCCCCCAATATATGGCGAGAAAAATTCCGGTCATTCTTGAAAACTGGGTATTCACATCATATCCGGCATTAATGAGCTTTTTCACCGATTCTTTTTTACCCATAGAAATCATCATGGGCCAGGCTTTTTCAGGTAGAATTGGATTCGGATCTATTTTTTGTTTCTCAAAAACAGACAGGATGGAGTCTGCCTCTTCAAATTTCTGTTTCGCAAAAGCAGAATCAAGGATTTCCTTGTAATTTTTTATCTCTTCCGGAGTAAGGGCGGGAGCTTTTTTTTCACAATTGAGTAAAAGGAAAGAAAGTATAAAGGCAAATAGCAATTTCATAATACAACCATGTTTAAAAAAAGGAAAACTAATAATTTACTGATTATTTCAAATTACTGGAGTTCAATTTAAGATAAATAT
>JADFYW010000168.1 GCA_015232855.1 Fibrobacteria bacterium | reverse complement strand
ACTTGAAGTTACGGGAACAAAAAAAAACATCAAACGGGGTATGGATTTTATTAAAACATTTGATGTGAGCATTAATACCACTGGCAAAGGCATCTTGCGCGACAAAAACAAATGTACCCACTGTGGAAGTTGCCTCACCCATTGCCGTCCCCATGCTCTGCATATTACCGATACCCATACCCGTGAAGTAGTATTTGATGAAACAAAATGCATCGAGTGCCAGGCATGTATTAAGGTTTGTCCTTATGATGCCTGTGCATCAGCCTTTTAACTTTTAGTACTTTCTTTTCTTTATTTTTCCATTGCTATGAATTCTTCTCATCGCATCTACCATCACATTACCCATAAAGAGGCCGTCCTTCGGGTTTGTTGCGATAAAATTTCTCTCGTTACCGAAGAAATAATCTATCAGCGAAAAATCCTGGAAGACTATATTAAGTTACAGCCTGAGTTCCTCCAGTCTTTTAAGCCCCTGGAGCTTAGACCAGGCGCACCGGAATCCGCCAGACGTATGGCAGCGGCAGCAACAAAAACCGGGCTTGGTCCCATGGCTTCTGTTGCTGGAGTAATGGCCCAACTCGCAGGGGAGAAGGCCATGAAATCAGGAGAAAAAGAAGTGATTATTGAAAATGGAGGAGATCTTTTCTTTCACCTTGCTTCCCCCGCCACAATTGGCATTTACACCGGAATTGAAAAACTGGCGGGTAAACTGGCCTTTGCTATCGAAGCAGAAAATACTCCTCTTTCTATCTGCGCCTCATCAGGAAAAATGGGGCATTCCACCTCTTTGGGTGATTGTAACCTTGCTGTAGTTTCTTCTCGTGACGCAGCACTGGCAGACTCCGCTGCTACCTTAGCCGCAAACAGAGTAAAACGGGCGGAAGATATGCAAGAAACAGCTGAATATACTGCAAACATTGAGGGCGTATTAGGCGTTATGTTGTTTAAAGATGAACTTATTGCAATGGCAGGTACACTCCCACCCTTAATCAAAGCCTGATACTTAGTGTTTTTATTAAATAGTACCTGTTCAATATCTCTCAATTTTAACCCTTTAAAAAAATTTTACTTTATACTATAATGCCTGCTCCTGTTTAACAGGTTTTGCGGCCTGGATGCTGGAAAGCGTTTTTTTGTCCATTATTTTAATATTTACCTTTATTTATTGGACTAATTTATTGTTCTGGCCCCCGACAATCCGGTTATTTATTTAATAAAGTCTCTTTTGTTTATGCTTTATTATTGGTAATCTGTTCAAGCCAAAAACAGGCTGTAACCCCCGGATAAATCGGTATTACAGGATAAAATTTCAAGCACTTTGTGCATATGAGGATGAGACATGGGAATTACAAAATCAAGAAACATCGGTATTGCAGCCCATATCGATGCGGGTAAAACAACCGTAACCGAGCGTATTTTATTTTACACTGGCATTACCCGGAAAATGGGCGAAGTTCATGATGGCCAAGCTACCATGGATTTTATGAAGCAAGAACAGGATCGGGGCATTACTATTGCATCAGCTGCGATCTCCTGTAAATGGAAAGATCATGACATTAATATAATAGACACTCCCGGGCATGTAGATTTCACCATTGAAGTAGAACGCTCAATGCGCGTGCTTGATGGTATTGTGGCTGTTTTTTGTGCGGTAGGTGGTGTAGAAGCCCAGAGTGAGACTGTCTGGGCCCAGGCTGACCGGTACCGTGTACCTCGCTTTGCCTTTATCAATAAAATGGATCGCACCGGTGCTGACTTTTTTGACGTAGTCAATCAGCTTGACAAAGTTATCGAAGCCCACCCCGTTGTATACCAAATCCCCATAGGCGCCGAAGACAATTTTACAGGTGTGATTGACCTTATAACCATGAAGGCAATCTTGTTCCCCGAAGGAGACCCGGTAGAAGCCGAAATCCCCGCTGACCTGATTGAGAAAGCTAAAGAAATGCGGATGAAACTTATTGATAAGCTCAGTGAGTATAACGACGAAATGGCAGACCTCTACCTGGAAGAAAAAAAAATACCTGAAGAACTTTTTCATACAGCAACACGGGATTGCGTTATCCGTAGCCTGTTTACCCCTGTGTTTTGCGGTTCCGCTTACAAAAATGTCGCCGTTCAACCACTCCTCGACGCAGTTATCAATTACATGCCCAGCCCGTTAAACAAGGGAGCGGTAACAGGAGTTGATCTTGACGACGAGACAAAAACTCATCGCCGGGAACCCACTGCATCCGCCCCTTTTTCCGGCCTTGCCTTTAAGGTAATAACAGACCCCTATGTAGGGCAGCAGACCTTTTTACGCACCTACTCCGGCGTGTTAAAGGCAGGAGATACCGTCCTGAATGCAACCACCGGAAAAAAGGAACGCATTGGAAGGATATTACGCATTAAGGCCAAAGACCGCACCGAGCTTCTGGAAGTGGGCCCTGGTGATATTGTCGCTCTCATCGGTCTTAAAGAGACCTTTACCGGCCACACCCTCTGTGATCAAGAACACCCACTCCTATTAGAAACCGTAAATATCCCCGAACCGGTAATCAGTATCCGTCTTGAGACCCCGGGCCGAAATGAACTCGAAAAACTTCACCAATCTCTGAAAAAACTTTCTCAGGAGGACCCATCCTTCCGGGTAAGGCAAGATGAGAGGACTAACGAGACTATCATCGCAGGAATGGGAGAACTGCATCTTGAAATTATTATAGACCGACTTAAAACCGAATTCAATGTAGAAACCATAGCGGGCAAACCCTCTGTTGAATACAAAGAAACCATCTCCAAGGAACATCAACAACGATTCAAACATGTTAAACAGACCGGTGGTAAAGGCCAGTATGCTGATATTATTATCCGCATAGAACCAAACCCAGGCAATGGTTTTGAATTTATAAATAAAATCGTAGGTGGCGCTATTCCCTCCAACTACATACCCGCCGTACGTAAAGGTATTGAAGACGCTATGGAAAATGGTATTCTTGCCGACTACCAGGTGGTGGATGTACGCGTATCATTGATAGACGGTTCATACCACGCAGTAGACTCTTCAGAAAATGCCTTTAGAACTTGTGCTCGCAATGGATTCAAAGAGGCATTCCGTAATGCCGCACCGCTCCTCATGGAACCGGTAATGGCTGTAGACATCGCAACGCCCGACGACCATATCGGCGATCTGGTTGGAGATCTTAGTAAACGACGCGGCAAGGTGCACGATATGCGCCGCTACCGTAAGGGCTCTCAGAAAATTGAAGCTGAAGCTCCTCTGAATGAATTGTTTGGCTATGCAACTGCTGTACGCTCTCTTTCTTCTGGACGTGCAAGTTACTCCATGGAAATGGACCGTTTCGCGGCCCTGCCAGGAGACTTAATGGAAAGCGTACTTAAAGAAGCCAAAGAGCGGATGGAAAGAGGGTAACCTTTTTTTACAACTACAAAAAAACGAAAGGTGAACAGGACAAAATCCTTAATCACCTTTCGTTTTTTTATATCCTGCCTGATCAGCGCAATACAGAAAAATCAATATGTGCAAATCTTTGCGCAACACCTCCAAAAAACACCTTTTTAGACCGTCAAATATACTGGCATGCTATTTGCAATTTTATCTTCACAAAGATAGTTTTTGACTTAAACCCATGTGGTTTCCCATTTATTTAAAAAGGTAATAATGAAAAAAACCAAATATCAACTACCGTTCACAGGATTCCTTACCTTTGCCTTGTGTATATTTTGTGGATTAACTCCACAGATTTTTGGGGGAGAATCTATGGTTATTGACATGCACTGCCATACTGCGGGCATTGGAGCAGGAGGCAGCGGCTGTTTTGCCGCTAAAAAACTCATAGACAGCTACAAGTTCAAAATATACCTGAAGGCATTTAATGTGTCCCGGAAAGAGCTGGAAGAAAAAGGGGACGGACTGGTAATACAACGCCTGGCAGAAAAGCTTGACTTCTCAAAAAAAGTGGATGGTGCCATTGTGCTGGCCCTGGACGGCGTCATAGACAGCCTGGGAAATTTGGATTCAAGCAAAACAGAAGTTTATGTACCTAATGAATTTCTGGCCCGGGAAACGGCCAAGTACCCTAAGCTCTATTTCGGTGCCAGCGTAAATCCTCACCGACCCGATGCTCTGGAAAGACTGGAAAAATGGAAACGTGAAGGCACTCAATTAATAAAATGGCTCCCCTCCATACAAAACATTGACCCTTCAGACAGTAGCATCATCCCCTTTTACCAAAAACTTATTGAACTCAACCTCCCCTTACTCACTCATACCGGTGCAGAAAAATCGTTCACCCATTCCCGTAACGAACTCTGTGACCCCGCCAGACTTAAACTCCCTCTGGAACTCGGTGTAACCGTTATCGCCGCCCATGTCGCCACAACAGGAAAGTCTGAGGGAGAACGTAATCACGAACGTCTCATAGCCATGATCCCCAAATACCCCACCTTGTATACCGACATCTCATCCCTCACTCAGCTCAATAAAAAGTTCTACGTGAAAAAGATCCTTAAGCACAAAGAAATTCACGCAAAACTTCTCTACGGCACCGACATTCCTCTGATAAACACCATATTAGTTTCGCCCTGGTATTTCCCTATTCAACTTTCTTTTAAACAAATACGGGAAGTAAACAGCCATGACAACATGTGGGACAGAGATGTGACATTGAAGCGTGCGCTCGGAGTACCGGACAGTGCTTTTACCCGGGCATATCATCTGTTTCCAATGTCAAGAAAGACAATTATGAATGATGACATTGGAATTATGAATGATGAATTATGAAATAGGAATTTGGAAGTAGGGAAATAATTAGGAAAGATGAATTAAAAATGATGAAATTGAAATTTGGAAATAAAAATTATGAATGTACAGAAACCGAATCCTGCTGTTGATAAAAGCTATGCATTTGCTTTACGAATTGTAAAATTATACAAGCAATTATGTGATGAAAATAAAGAATATGTTTTATCCAAACAGGTTCTTCGCAGTGGAACTTCAATAGGCGCTAATGTTGAAGAAGCAATTGGTGGGCAATCATCAAAGGACTTTACTGCGAAGATTAGTATTGCCTATAAAGAAGCAAGAGAATCACAATACTGGTTGCGATTATTAAAAGATAGTGGATATATACAAATGAATCAAGCGAACTCATTGCTCACTGATTGTGAAGAATTAGTTAAACTTTTAGGCTCTATTCAACTAACAATGCGCCAAAAAATTGATGCTTCATAACTCCGATATTTAATTTCTAATTTTCAAAATCTAACTTTTAATTCATCTTTCCTAATTCATAATTCATAATTCGATGTTCAATTCATAATTCTTTTTATGACTTTCAGTAAGTATTGAACAGCTAGTGCTCCTGATTTTTTATCAAAGGTTTCGTTTTTGCCGTGGGTGAATCGGGGGGGAGTTTTCCCTGGTTGCGAACGGGTACCAGGGCCCATGACGACAGGTAAAACTTTAGCCTTTATGGATTCATCAAGGCTATTATAAATAAGTGAGGCATCTGAACAACCGATATTTGCCCCGTATTCAAGCGCCAATTCAGGGCTTTCGCATTCGGCAAGTATAGACTTTAAAGGACTTTGTTTAAGTTGTTCCCGTACATCAATTCCCTGGGACAAGTGAAAGGGTTTTACCTCTTCATAGTCAACGCCCCTAAGCTGTCTGACAACATCTTCATAATTATCAAAAGAGCGGTTTGTAAGTACCAGCCCATGAGCAAGTGGTATTTTACTTTTCCCCCGATATATATCAGAAGGAACCACGCCAAAACTTTTTTCTTCCCCCGCCCGTAAAACGGTAGTTTCTTCAGCCTCTTGTATAAGTTTTGTTAACAGGTTCTTTTCGCGTCCCATAGAACAGGCATGCCGTCCTTCCTGATGCAAAAGCGAAGTTTCAATTCCCAAAGATTCTTGCAAAGGATACACACAAATCGGGTTCCAGTGTTCCAAACGCTTTACAAGCTCTTTTAACTCTCCCATAGAGCCCTTTACCTTAACCACCCAGTTTGAAGTTTCCCGGTCATAGATACATAACACGGGCGGCACACCCACCCGCATATTATTCTCCAGCACTATAAGATAGGTAGACCGGTTACTGACCGGCAGAGCGTTTCCCAGTGAGGCGGCAAGATGGGTAGCAGTCTTCAGGCCCCCACCTTCTTCACTGAAAGTAATAGTAAATCCCAGATTTCCAGGCTCAAGCTCTCCTTTTGCTATAAGCCAGCTTATAAACAACTGAAAGGCCACACCCGCTTTACAGTCACTTATCCCCCGGACTACCATTTCAATTTCGTCTTCATACAGTTCAAAAGGATGAAAAGGAGCGTCCCATGCCGCCGGGTCCGCATCCACGGTATCCACATGGGCACTCAGGTAGACGATATCCTTTTCTCTATCCAGGCATCGGGGAATTGCGGTCACATTTTGGTGTAAATCCAGACGAATATCAAACCCTGACAGGTTTTCTTCAAACACATTCTTACAATAAGTAACAGCTCGCAGTACATCTGTCGTCTGGGTAAAAACCGAAGGTAAAATTGCGAGCTTGCGCAAGTAATCGAGATACACCCCATAATGTTGGGTTACAATGTCATCACAATGAGCAGGCATAGAGCAAAAGATACTTAATTTGTCAGATTATTATATTTCACATGGCAATTTGGTGTTTTTATGTAAAAAGGACTGAATTCAAAATTTTCATCCCCATTAACCAAATAAAGGTTACCACATGGTACATTTGTAGCGTCTAAGTAGTTAAATGAATATACCAAAGACAAATAAGCGCTCTCTCTTGATACCGTGCGAATGAACATATTAACAGGGAAAAACTGCAGAAATCGTGTTCTACAACTTATGCACAAGATGCAGAGTATATAAAGAGTACTTTTAAGAGAAACAGAATATCACATTACACAAATATGGAAAAAGAATTAATAATGAACTTAAAAAAACTCTCCATCCTTACACTAAGCTGCATCGCTCTTACTTGTACTTCAGCTTTTAGCGAAAAACATCAAAGCCACAATCAGGCATCAGCACCAGGCAAAAAATCAGAGCGAACAGATTTGGATATGCAGGGAGCAGACCTGTTTAACACTGGTATAATAGAAGGAAACCAGATTGAAGCGGAAAATGTATTGGTCGACAACAATGTGGAGATCCAGGGAAGTCTCGTAATCGGAGATAGTGGCAAGTCCACCCTTAAAACAGAAAGTGCTGGACCCTACACCTCTGAGCGTTACCTACTCCCAACTGTATTCACAGGCTCCAGTTCCTACCTCATCCATATTTTGTATCGACAGTCAGATGCCCATAAAACCGGGGCACTTTACGCCATGGTTTCTCACGGAAAGTTCTACGCTGAAGAAGGCAGTTGTGGCCCATTTTTGCATTACAATGTTGATACGGATATCAGCATCCTGAGTAATCATGTATCTGAAGGAAGTGAACAGCCAGGCCTGGAAGTGGAAACACAATCTTGTAATGAGTTTACCCTCAAGCTGACAAACCTCAGTCAATCGGGCACGAATTCTAAAGTCGTATACACCATCCAACAACTGTCGCTTTAGGAAATTAATCTGTACATAACTGCCATAGAAATTAAAACAGCTCTCTCATGAAAAAAATCATATTAACCCTACTCCTCTTAATGATGTGTGAGAACATCCAGGCCAAATTTTCGGATGGTCTTTTACTTATTCTGCCCAGCACTAAAGCCTATGGGTGTGGAAGAGGGATGTATCACACCTTAACCGAAGAATACCTGACAACCACCGATCGCCTTACCAGTTTAAGTAGTTTATCAATTGTCGGAATCCCAAACATTATGCTCATAAAAAATGTCCTGCAGAAAAACCCCAAAAACATTTCCTTTTGGCGGAAATTTATTCTTTGGGAAGAGGGAATTGCTTTGGGAATATTTAGTTCAATAATTTTGGTAGATCTCATAAATACAAATGAAGATAAATATCCATCCGGAGAAAGAAAGGATGAAGAATTTTTAGGACCTGAATTTTATGTAGCTATGATTGCCATGAGCACAGGAATGTGGTTACTGAATTTTATTCCTTATTCATATGAAAAAATATCTCCTCAGGTAAGTGTTGATTTTTTTAATATCAATGGAAGAAAAAGTTCAATCAACACTTCTTTGTCCATTTTGTATTCCTTTTAATTTTTTGATAGTCAAAAGCGATTATGAAGCATATTTTCAACATCTTATTTTTTTGCTGTATATGCCTCAATCTATCACAGTGCGTCACCTATTCTGTTAACCGATCAAATATTACAAGCCCTATCCCTCAGGATGTACCAAACATTACAGAAAACGGCGGAAAAGGACAGTTGAGAATAAAACCCGTTATGTATTATAAAAACAATACACACAGGTCTTTTCGGGACGATGAAAGTTATTCAAATGACAAGAATGTATATTGGCAAAACGAGGGTTTTTCCTTTGGCTCAAGTACAGAATTAAACCTTTCAAATCACTTCAACATTGAATACGGAATTTTACTATCACATATAGACGGAGATATATTTATTTCTCATGAATTTGGATGGGGTGCCAGACGCACTATTTTTCAAGCATTTGGGATCCGAATTGACAATTTAATAACCATCTATAATCAAAAATACCAATCTGAGTTGGTAAGAGAAGAATCAGAAGGTGAAGACAGTTTCTATTATAAAAATGATAGTCGCAAGTATTCAGGTTGGATAACATCGTTAACCATAAATTCTCTACAAGAAAAAATAGGATTGAATTATTTTTTTTCTGTGGAAGGTGGTTTTTATAAATACTTCTTTTCAGGGAATTCTTATTCAGGAGTAACAGGCGGTGTTTATAAAAATCTTTCTGATAAATTTCGGATTATTGGTGATATTAAATATTGTTATTATGGCCGTTATGAGTATCAGGATCCGAACCAATTCACCTATATGGTTACCTTTGATTACCATCTCGGTACTCTATTTTAGAATTGAATATAACCGAACTCACCGTTGAAGTTCAATACATTATAGTTCCCCCCCCTACTACTCACTCAAAAATTGAAATTGTAGTTTCTTTGGAAAAGAAGTTACTTAAAGTTTTTTTTAAGCGTCTAAGCTATGAAATACGTACAGCTAAAGGGTAAACCGAAATTTACAATCAGCGATTACGTGTCACATTTACAGGAGAAGATGGAAAAATGAAAAAAGTATGGATAGGTTCAATAGTCTGTTTTTTGTGGTCGGGAATTGCTTCAGCAAAAAACACCAGCGTATGCGTAAATATTGACGAGCGTTTTTCAACCGCCTCTTCAGAGGCACCAGAAGTAAAAATACCTGTTGAACAATCTACGTTAGATAAAACTACAGGCATCAAAAACCAGGCCAAAGCAGTTCAGCCATCACCTCAGGAAGT
>JADFYW010000167.1 GCA_015232855.1 Fibrobacteria bacterium | reverse complement strand
ATACCCGCAAAGATTCCAAAAACCGGGCCGAGTCCTTTTATCATTTTAGATTGAGGATCAATATTTTTATCCATAAAAAAATGCAGGGTAATGGTAAGAATTACCAGCAATCCCATACTTTTTTTCAACACCACATTGCTCACTTCACCCATTAAAAAGTATCCACAGACGATACCTATCAATGCTAGTGGTAGCAATCTCATAAGAATACGCCATTTTGCATATTTTCTATAAATAATGACTGCCAGGATATCTCCGGAAATAAGCGTTGGTAACAACACTCCAACCGATTGTTTTGCAGGAAATGCTTCGGCCATTAAAGGCATAAGAACCGTACTAATACCTGCAATACCCGTTTTTGTTATACCTGTAAAAAACGCGGTGAAATTAGCAATAATCCACTGATAAAGGCTTAATTCCATATATGCAATGTACAAAAATGAGGGCTACTGCTCAAAATCACTTGTTTTTACAAAAAAAAAACGAACTCTCTGATAAACATCTATACCTTCCCCAAAGTATTATGCTTGTCGAAAGGGAACAGATATGGTACTATAAGAGTATGAGTATTGACTTTTCATCCTCAATTAATGGAATCCGGTCCGCCATTCATACGAACAGCGTTCGTGCGAATAATGTAGCCAATGTTAATTCAAAGGGGTTTAAATCATCCCGGTCTGTTCAGAGTGATTCCGCCGGCTCTGGCCCACGTGTTAGCGCTGTATCTCTGGATATTTCACAGGGCCCCATCAGGTTAACCCAAAACCCAACAGATATTGCTTTAGAGGGAAAAGGATTTTTTCAAGTTGAAACCCCAAATGGCGACAAACGATACACACGCTCTCTTAAAATACAGCAATCTCCAGATGGCAAACTTCTTGACCAGCATGGAAACCAATTAAGTGGTGTTACCCAAAATAGAGAAGGACTTAAAGGGCTGGAAGTTTCGCAAGATGGTTCCATATTTTTTCAGGATCCAGACGGTACCACTGTAAAAGTTGGGCAATTAATGGTTGTTGATTTTAATAACCCCCAAGGCCTGGAGCATGAAAACAATGGTTATTTTAAACCAACAGTTGCTTCCGGCCAGGCTATGGCATCAAGCCAGGGAATGAAAGTAATCCAGGGCGCTGAAGAAATGAGTAATGTAGATTTAGCGAAACAGATGACAGGACAAATGATTGACGAAAAAACAGTTGCTGCCAATGCTGACGTTATTAGAACTCAGGATGATATGTTAGGCGAAATCATTGATTTAAAAGGCTAGCGGAGCAAAGAAATTCAGTTCCGCTCTTCACCATCCCCATTTATAATCTGAAGGATAAGCATGACCAGAAGACACTTGTTTTCTTGTGTAAGATCATAGAAAAACAGACCTGCCTCCCATTTCCCATCTTCCGTTGTTGAGCGATAACACCATTTTGTTTTAACACTGCTCATAAAGGTGTAATCTTTGCCATCAAAGGTAAATGGCAACCGAATTTTGCTTAACTGACCAGGCTCTAATCTGACCTCAGATAGAACACATAACCCACCCATACTGATATTGCAGCAGTCAGCTTCAATTCCCTTTTGCGGTCCCAAAAGTAATCTAACCGGAGAAGCCAGATCTATCCGATGAAATTCCCGTTGAATCACAAGTAAATACCGTATTTAAAAATCACAGCCGCGTTTAAAGAACGTTGTTCAATATATAGAATAAAATGCACATTCATATTATAACACTAGAAGAAGTTATGTGCAATCGCGGAGAAGCCCAGGAAACCCCTGGCTATTTAACAGAAAATGCGCAGCGAAAGCCGAGTTTATAACTTGAAAAACTTGGGCGATTTTTAAATCGGGCAGATACCTTTAAGCTGGACCGTTCACTATACCAACTCCCACCCCGGGTGACCTTAGCAATGCCTTCTGCAGGCCCTTTAGGATCGTCATAGTTACTTTGAGAATACGGCTGATGCCAATCAGCAACCCATTCAAATACATTACCACTCATATCATAAAGTCCCCACGCATTTGGCAGTTTCTTTCCGACTGGATGTGATTGTTTATTTGAATTATGGTAATACCAGGCATAGGCACTTGCATCCTCTTCTTGCCAATAATAATCTTTGTGGGTACCAGCTCTCGCGGCATATTCCCATTCCGCTTCAGTGGGTAATCTGCCACCAATTTCTCTACAATAGGTAGAAGCACGATCCCAGTTTACATTCTCAACCGGCAGTAATTCTCCTTTTTTAAAAGAAGGGTTAAAACCCATAATCCCTTGAAACTCATTTTGAGTGATTTCATATTTTTGCAAATAAAAAGCAGAAATAGAAACGCTTACTTGATCACTTCTCAAAAAAGTCCCTGCTGGAATAAACACCAGTTTCTCCGGGGAAACAAGACTGCCTGCTATAGGCTTCGGCAAAAGGGTAAATGAACACACCTCACCTTCAACCAGGTGCTTTCCATCGGTCACATCAACCTTCCAGAAATAGCTTTTATTTGATACCAGGCTTCCCGTGGCAAAAACAGTATCAGTCTGCATTCTGGAAATAACACGCTCAGGTGGATTTATCGTATCTAAGTACAAAGTAAAGCGAAGGGTATCGGCATAATCGGGATCCCGTGAAGACCAGGCAAAGCCCACCACTTTGTTAGAGAGTGTGGAATCAGGTAAAGGATAAACGGCTGTTGGGGCCGACGGTGGGAAATTAATCTCAGGGGTACGACACATAATCAGGGCCGGTATTCCGACTCCAAAGCTATTTGCTGGAATCACACGGAAAGCATACATCGTACTCGGTGATAGTTGCCGCACAGTCACCGGAGGCATAACGACACTATCGATGGTTTGAAAAAAATCTCCTATTTGCATTTGGATATAATAATTTTCAACATCCGGCAGATGCTGCCAGTTGAGAACAAGAGTATCAGTAGCCGTATCCTGTACCTCTACCATAAGTGAATATACCGGTGGTGAAAAGGAGTTGTTTTTAAGGCTGCCCATGATAAAAGATACATCAGAAACTACATTTGAATCTGGAATTCTCTCTGCTTGCCCCCACACTTCCACTCCGAAATGAAGAGATCGATTTACCGAAGCGAGATAATTCTGATTTTGAAAAACTTTGTTAAAACAATTAACATAGACTGATGCTCCGGTTTCTCCTCCCCACAACATAAGCACTTGCGGGGTCACCGTAAAATGCGCAACCCCCGATCCCGAAAAAGACATACTGTCAGCTGTAAAGGTCTGCGCTGGCGGAACCAGGTCAACGATTGATGCCTGTGATTGCTGCCACAGCCCGTCTTTGTAGTTGAGCGATGCATTAAGATCATTACTCATATTTAACTGAGATACCGTATGAAAACCGTCTGTTGAAACATCCATCTTAATGGTAAACTCCGCACTATGAGTAACGGTTACCAGAAAGCCCGGACCCAGGGGAATACAATGGGAAACAGCAAATGGCAATGATTTTTTATAATTGAAAGTGCCTTTTACAGGAACGTCAACACGAATTTGCGCAAAAAGATCATAGGGGCCGTTCACCTGAAAAGAATTACTTTGTACCTGTCCCCCAATTATCCGCAATCGCCCGTTAATAACAGGCCTGATTTTTATATTTACCTTGCTGAGTGAAACAGAAAGCGTTGTAGCGACCTGTTTTTGCATCCCATACATATCTGCAGCCATACCCAAAACAGGTTCGGCCCAGGAACTGTCCGGCATTGAAAAAACAAGATTTGGTTGACTGGTAAAACTTATATCGCACTGCTCAATAAGTTCCACCAGAGACACGGGTGTTGTGGTTAAACTCCAATAGGTTGACCCCGGAAAGCGCTTATATTCTTCGGCATGTATAATTTTACGGGACCAGCCGTTATATGAAGTATCAGTAATAATAGTTCCCGGTTCCCAAATATAGCTGGAGGGACTTTCAATGATATAAACCTGTTTTTGGGGTATCACCTGTATAAGCTTTAATTCGGGAGATAAATACAGGGCCACTACGTTCTCTTTGAGTTGGAAAGGTAAAGCCGGATCGTTTTCCTGCACAAAAACTGCGTTCTCTATGTTATATCCATCTACCGATACACGGGATAAGTCTTCGGAACGCAATGAATCCGTTAGGGTGATATCTATTATCTTACCTCCTAGTAATATGTTGTTGATGGTATAGTTGTTACCACCAGCAACATACTGCAGGATGAATAGAGGTATGATTAGAAATAATTTCATAAAACGTGTCAGTCTACTTTGGGAATCAACTTTCGAAGAACAAGCCTGTTATTTATAGTTATTGTAAAAAATACAATCCCATGAAAAGAACTAAAATTTTTCCAGGAACCATTTTCCTCAAATACCGTTTTCCCTTTAGACAACTGGCCTTCAAAAAGCGTACAAATGTGTTTGCCATAGAAATCATATACATCAAGTTTTACTATCCCTTTTTGTGGCAGTTCTAAAGAAAGACTCCTCTTTGCATTCCGGTTATATTTGTATAAAAGACTGGTTTTTGGAAGATTGAAACCACGGGTAGCAGTAATATGGTCCTGGGGAACAGCACTTTGGATATTGTTATTGTCAATATGAACAATCACAGAGTTATCCTTTATCGGCTCTTTCAAAAAAAGAATCATCTTTTGAGTTCCTGGTGCTGGGGTGCCTGTTTGAGCATTTAATATCACAATCAGACTCCAAATTATCAGAATTACAAATTTTATTTTCAGGAGTTTCATGGTATCCTCTATAAATCACTTAAATTGGAAAAGACTACTTCTCCAAATACAAGATAAATCTATTTACTATTATAACCAATATAGGTGAATAAGGCTATGGAAGATTTTTATATAAATTTATACTAAAACCAAATTTTAAGATATTCAAAATATGGATAAAAAAAACATAAAAAAGCTAAAATATTATCAGAAAATCCTTTCTTTTCTGCATTTTTCAGCTGATTGTATTTCCATAATTGCCAGTTTTTTTTGTGCATACCATTTATGGAGCCTGTTGGGCCCAATTTTAGCCATCGATATGTACGAAACAGTCTCTTTTTCAAGATATAACCTTATGTTTGGCATAACCCTCATCTCCATTTTACTTGGATTCGAAGCCAGTGACCTCTACAAACCACAGCGTAGTATGTTGAATATCAAAGAATTCAGTGCAATTTTTAGAACCTGGATCATGGCCTTTATGGTATCCATGATAATCTTATTTATTGCTGATGAACTTTATTTCAGTAGAGGAATATTTCTTACTACCTGGATAATAATGTTCATTTTTATCATTCTGGAGCGATATCTATTCTTCAAATTCAATAGTTTTCTCAGTACTATGGGGTTTGTAGAAACCACCGTTTTAGTCTATGGTACAGGTAGGCTGGCCGAGCAATTACTCCAAAAATTTCAAAAATCACCAAAATTGGGATACCAAATAGCGGGGGTCATCACCCACACCCCTTCCAGCAAAACAGCACAAATGGATATCCCGATACTAGGGGATTTTACCAGACTGGAGACAATTATCAGGGATACCAAAGCTGATAAACTGTTTATCGCCCAAACAGGTGTTTCATCAGAAAGGGTCATTGAGATTTTAAATACCTGTCGAAAAACAGATTGTAAATTCCAGGTTGTACCCTCTACCTATGAAATGATCCTGGAAAAAATTTCCTTATCGGATATGGAAGGTATTCCATTAATTGGGATTAAAGAGCCAAAATTCACTATTAAGGGCATTTTAACCAAGCGCTTACTTGATATGTTAATTGCTTCTTTATTTTTACTCTTTTTTGCACCTGTTATTTTTATTATAACATTTATCACTCTTTTTACCACTTGGGATCCTGTTATTATTCCCCAAAAAAGGCTTGGAAAAAAGGGACGGGCTTTTGAATTTTATCATCTTGGCGCCATTCCTCCTCTACCTCATAAAAAGAAACGACTCACTTTCTTTGGAAATGGAAAAAAAATGGGACGATTACTCAGACGCTGGAGCCTGGAAAGATACCCCCAGCTTTGGAATGTAATCATCGGTGATATGAGCCTCGTAGGGCCCCGCGCAGAGAACCCTCATAAAACCGAGACTCCCAGTGATATTAAAAAGCATAAGTTTAACGTCCGCCCTGGTATCACAGGTCTCTGGGAGATTTCTCCACATGACGAATCAACCGCATTTCTGGATAAAGATTTGGATATCTATTATCTGCAGAACCAAAGCCTTCTCCTTGACTTGATAATCCTTTTCCGAAAACTTGCGGCTATCCTTTTTTTTAAACCATCTGCTGAAGCGGTTGACAAGGATATGGAGCAATGACTTCAGGTACCCTCCTAACACTCTTTCTTTGCTTTTTTATAATTGAGTTTATTGTTCATTGGGTTTTAGACTTATTAAATGCAAAATATGTTCGACTTATCAAAAATATTCCTGAGTTTTTTAAACATGACATTTCAGAGGATGCTTTTCAAAAGAGCCGCCGCTACACACAGACAAAATTGCATTTTAATAAATTCCAATTATTATTCTCTACAACAACCACCATTTTCATTCTTTTTTCGGGAGTTTTACCCCGTCTGCACCACTTCCTGGCACAATCCATTACCAGCACTATTTTTCAGGGAGTCTGTTTTTTCTTTATCTTGTTTACTTCGTTAGGCATACTGCGCTTCCCGTTAGGACTTTATGAGACCTTTCAAATAGAAGCAAAATTTGGTTTCAATAAAACAACACTCAAATTGTACCTCATCGATATGATTAAAACCATCTTCCTTACATCACTTTTAGGTATCCCCTTTTTGATTGCAATTTTCTGGTTCATGAATTGTAGCGGGCAATACTGGTGGGTTTGGGTATTCCTGTTTCTAACTTGTTTTCAAATGATTTTGTTAATTATATATCCGGTTCTCCTGGCTCCGTTATTTAACAAATTTACACCACTTGAAGAAGGAATATTAAAAGATACTCTTCTAAAACTAACCCGTAAAAACAATTTTCCTTCCAGAGGGATTTTTGTTATGGACGGCAGCAAACGTAGCTCGCATTCCAATGCCTACTTTACCGGCTTTGGTAAACTGCGCAGAATTGTTTTATTTGATACATTGATATCCCAAATGAGTGTGGATGAAATGAAAAATATTCTTTGCCATGAAATCGGCCACTATAAAATGGGCCACATCTACAAATCTCTTATTTTTAATTTCATTATAACAGGTATAGGACTTTACATCCTTTCACTGCTCATTGATTGGCCCCCCCTGTTCCAGGCTTTCGGTTTTGAAGCGAGGCCTTCTGAATTGAAACATGTTGGTCTTTTTCTTTTTTCTTTTATGGCCTCCACCTTTACTTTTTTACTGGCACCTTTACTCAACTACCGGTCACGTCAACATGAATTTCAGGCGGACCGTTATGCCGTAAAACATGCCGAAAAACCCACTGCCATGGCTTCGGCACTCATGAAGCTTGCTGAAAAAAACCTAAGTAATCTAACTCCACATCCCTGGTACAGCGCATTCCATTACTCCCATCCAAGTCTCCATGAGCGCATTCAGGCAATTTATAAGCAATTCAACAAATAAATAAAACCACAACGGCTAAAATCCAAAAAAAAGCCCAATTTAAGGAACCAAACTTTTAGTTCTCTCCTTGCATACCCGCCATAAATAAACGATTTTTAATCTGTGGATACAGGTTAATGATGGCTATTATTTTATGCTGGTAAATTACTTAAGATGGATGTACAAAAAAAACTTTATGAAGAGGTTCTGGTAAAAGAAATTATGATTTCAACAGGACTCTGTATACATGATCTTATCAAAGATGATTTAGATACATCCGAACAAGAAATATGTGCGTTTATAGAAGAAAATTACACAAGTATAATCAAAGATTCACTTGCTCAAATTGAAGAGGATGATGAAGACTCTTTTAATGGTGACTGGGATTCAAATGATTAAAACAGCTGTAATATATCAACGATATAGCGGAGGCAATTCATGAATACTAGTTTTTTAAGCAAAATCAAAACAAACATTGTTAAACGTACCCAAACATCCACCTTTAAAATAGAAGAACTTGCTCGTACCAGTAAATTACATATCAATATTATTTCTGAACGAAGAAAACTCGCCCGTGCTTACGAAAGCCTCGGAAAAGAAGCATTCTTAGCTTCACAGGAAGGTACCCTGCCCACGCTTGATGCCAAGAATGAAGTACCCGCCTTATTAAAAGAAATCCAAATTTCTTCCATTAAGATTAAAGAACTTGAGTCTGTCCTTTCCGAAAAAGACCTTGCTCCGGTCTAATTAAAACAATGTCCCAAACACTATAATCACAGATGCAACGCATTTTGATTATGTTTGAAACTTCCCATGAAAATCACCTACATAACACCTTCTGGCAACCAGAAAAATTTTTCTTTTTCTAAACCAGTGCTTATTGCCATCTTCACTATCGCACCCCTTATCAGTTTCATTGGGTTTTACACACTTATACATGTATTTATTGATGGAAAATCAGCCACTGCAGGCTATCAAGGGCAACTCGTAAAAGAAAACCTTGAGCTGCAAAACACATTGGACACCCTTAATAAAAATATGAGTAGTTTTTCAAAGCGATATCTTTCGTTGAAAAATAAAAAATCTCAAACAGCCACTCTACTGCCTCTAGGCGACCTTTCTAAAAAAACGACATCCCCCACCCGGAAAACAATCACCATTCAACCACCACAAAACCCAGCTGGGCTCAACAAAAAAATTGATATTCTATTATACGCAGCATCGGAATTAGCCGTTTATCTGGATCACACTCTTGACGTATTGGGGACATCCCCCACCTCTATCCAATTTGCTCCCACCGGATTTCCCGTGGATCATGATTGTTTTATTATTCGCCATTTTGGTTATGTTATTGATCCCTTGACCAATAGGAACTCTTTTCATCCCGGAATTGATTTTTCAGGTGAAAAAGCATCTCCGATATACGCAGTCGGCAATGGTACAATTAGTAAAAGCGGTTCTGATAATTTTTACGGCAAGTTTGTCCGAATACAACATGGAGACGGAGTCGAATCCTTTTATGCACACTTACAAAAAGTTATCGTTTACCATGGACAGAAAATCGAAAAAGGGGATATTATCGGAAGCCTGGGCTCTTCCGGCAAAACAACAGGACCCCACCTGCATTTTGAGATATCAGTTGACGGAACAAAACTGGATCCTCTGCAGTTTTATATTGACTACCAGAGTGTTTTATAGACATCACCTTTCAGGGACGCTCCATAATCATGGGTTCAACCCCTCGACGGATATATTCACGCCGATTCAACTCAGAAATAAAAACCGCCTTTCGTAACGCCCTTTTATTCCTTTTTGAAAGGGGAATCTCAGATAATGATTGCGACAGCTCTACAGCATCCATGAGCGCATTTTCATAGGTTGCAGGATGGGTAGGTTCAAGGCCTTTCCCATGATAAATGTCTTTGTCTCTTGTTTGAAACAATGAATTGGTTACCTTAATCCTCCCATTACCAGGCGTCGCTAAATATATTTGTGCAATCCCTTTCCCAAACGTGGTATCTCCTACTAAGGGAAAGTTTTTTGCCTCGCGTAAAGCTGAAATAAAAA
>JADFYW010000166.1 GCA_015232855.1 Fibrobacteria bacterium | reverse complement strand
TTTATTGATTCCAAATAATTTGCCAAATTTGAAAGACCATTTTTCTTTATGTAACCTTAAATTCAAATTTAAGGATTCAGGGAACCAGACGCCAATCCTAAAGTATTTCACTTTAATTGCGACGGGGACGCTTACACCAAGGCCTTGTTCAATTTTATAATCTATTGACTCGACTGTTTCGCCAGTCAGTGCATATCCATCTTTTATGTCCCTATATTCTTCATTGACTTTGTTTGAAACCAACTCTCTAAGTTGCTCATTAGTGAGGTTAAGCTCACCTCTGTCTAAATAGAAGCCTTTGCATGTGGGGCAATAATCAAAGATGGTATCAGAAAAGTTCAATAAATTTACTTTCTGCATAGTCTTATTTTCACATTTGGGGCATGCCCTGACATTATAAATATCTTTGTGTTTATCGGAGTCAATTGAGTTATGTTCGATATCACCACACATCCCAGTGGCGAGTACATTTAATTCAGTATTATCAAGAAAAATACCTTCACATTTAGGACATTTTTCATAATCAATATCCGGCTCTACTACGGTTTTCATTTCTGACTTACAATTAGGACATTTTATTTCTGACATTATTAGCCTTTCTTTGGGGTTCTTTTCAAATTGTTTAAATGATCATTGTTTTTATTGTTAGATGGTTTTATGCCATTTTTGGTGAAAATATAGGAATCATAGAGAAAATCGGCTCTAAATATTAAGTGATAATGATTTTTTTAATATTTCCTTATTTTGAGAGGTTTAATACCCGATTTTTTGGATAGAAAGGCCTTGTAATGCGATAACTTTAATAGATTTTGTCTTTCTAAAAGGAGACAAAAATGCCACTTGAACTATCTGCTTGGCGTATTGATAAAGAATTGGAAAAAATGGAATTCACTCGAAACTTGTTTAACAGATATGCCATTAACTGCACCCAAAATGAAATTGTCGGGAAAGGATCCTGAGAAGGCAGAACATGTTGTTGGTATTGAATGGCTTAAAACGGTGACTGTTTCTGAAGCTGTAAAGGAGAAAGGCTTCTTCGGTAATCAGAATACAGTCGCACGGCCAACAAGTGCCAAGTGGGAACATACGGTGGAGCGGTTGAAGAAGCGGTTTGGGGTTGAGTGATGCATCATTACAGTTTCCCTATCACCAAAATCGTTGGAGTTTAACATGGCTATTTTGAAAGAGCTTTCCGCCCCTTCTCTGTCAAACGATACTTCTGCAATCTGCTGCCATTTTAAATTCACTCATTTCAAAAATTTTAATGGATTTTTTAAAATAATCCTCCAGAAGCTCAAACCAAAGTTCTGTTTCTTCGGGCACATCCATAAAATTCTTGGAGTTTACATCAAAGGGAGCATAATATTCCCCAGCATAAGAGTCTTTATAAAACTTATCAATATCGCTTACTGCCCGGCCTACAAACGAATTCTTACTGAAACTTTTTTCATGCAGTCAGTATTCCCCTTTCCAAGTTTCCATGAGGGCGGGACTCAATGATGTCCGGCAACCCTTCAGAGAATATGGCATTACCTGTGTGATTGGAATAAATCTGAAAGACAAACTCCAGCCAGTAATCAAATGACTTCCCATATTTTAGGTACATCTCTACAAGCTCGCAAAAAAGCCAGGTCTGCTTTGCTCTTGGGAAAAGTTATATTTTGATTTAGTATTTTTCGTATTAGTTTACTTGGCATATTTCCCTCATATTGGTAGTACATAGCCTAATTTTTTTTGTCTTTCGGAAGGCTTTGTCTTATCGTGTTTAGCCCTGCCCGCCTCCTGTAACACCCTGCGAAGTTCGGGAAAAATGTTCTTTTCCCCGCTGAAGACATGATTGCGCAGACGATGCCTGCGCAATCCCTTGATAGCATAGATAAAATTCCACTTTCACATATCGCTCCTTAAATAAAATCCACAGTTCTGCAATCATGGTCTCAACCGATATTCCTTCTCAATAACCGGTGCATCTTCAGATCCCTTCCAAAATGGCATAATCCACCTTAGTTTTTGATCATGCCAGGATGGATTTGCACGACGCCAATGGCCGCGTACCATGATACGGTGATTGAGCACTCCACTTTTATCGTTTTTTTGCATGGAACTCAACGCTTGATATTGGGAAATATCGATCTTACCAGGAAGATAAAAGACATCTTCTTTTGAATAACATTTTTCCATCTTATGAAGCTTTTGTTTCAAAGCTATTTTTCTTTTCCTACTGCTGTCGGCTATTTGCTGTTCAAGGGAAGATATGGGAGATTCTAATACCTCCATATCTAAATTCGCGGATGTGGAATACAACACTGAGCTGAGTGCCAAATGAAGAAGTTTTTTCAATTCCGGATGGGTGTAAATCGCATCCCGATTTTCAGGCGCTACATCAGGACAATGGCTGTGGAGTATTGTGTCAAGGTCATCATGGGGATGTATATATAAATTACGTGAAAGTAAGTAGGGCCATTCCGGTAATTGGGCATCAAAAAGCCAGTTTACTTCAAGCTCTGATGCCCCGTCTTCAAAGACGATTTGATTCATGTAACAAGAGCATATCTTGACAGTCTCGTCCTGAAGATCACCATCGGGGTCTTGTTGAAGCACATTTGTCGCCAATTCCAATGATGGAGCGTCTGAAAATACATATAAGCATGATGGGAAAGGAAGCCGCAAGCACTCCCCCTCGATATCTAATTCGGTGCGATGGAACATCCAGGCCAGACTCTCCTCAATCCAAAACGTCTTACGCCGGTGCAGCGTGAAGTTTACCATATACCGTAAATGCTGAAACAGAATAGCGACATTATCTGCCATTTGATAAGGCGGGTAACCTTTTTTAATAAAATTATCCGCAGCTTTTTTTAAAATTTTGGTTTTGAGTTTATTTTTCTCCAATTCTTCATTGGACACAATATGGGTGGAATCCTGCCCGAATTGACGGCGGAAATTGCCGGCTATATCTTCAATTTGCCAGGAAAGGTCCGGAAAGAAGCCGTGCATGACATTGTGTGCCAAAGGTGGGGGAAAAGAATTAGCCAATAGTTAACCACCTTGCTTGCTTAAATTTGGGCAGTTCAACATGATTAACTCCAGATTCTACAGAGTGTTTCATATTTCAAAACTGTCATTTTCTGGAAGAATTTCATCATTTCTGTATTCCTTATTCAGTTTGCTCATCCATAGCAAAACTTTCTGTTGTACAGCTTTATCGTTTGGGTTTGTTAAGCGATGCCGATTTTTCCCGCGACTGGGCCTCTGACTCGGCATTTTTATTCACCAATCGATATTTCTGCAATCTGCTGTTCGGCTTTTCTGGAATGGTATATTCTATCAGACCTTCTTTCAACATGGAGGCTACCGATTCGTCTAATTGCCTATATGTTTTATCTCTGCCTAAAATGGCAGCCATCTCTTTTTTAGACAATGGTTTTTTTGATAAAGCGTTTAATACAGTTTTTTGAAGGGGCTTCATTTCCGACTCTACCCCTGACTCTACCCCTGACTCTACCCCTGACTCTACCCCTGACTCGGCCTTTTTATTGGTTTTTGACATGAGTTTTTCCTCCGATAATTCAACCGGCCAGAAAACCACTTTTACCGAATCGCTATCCGCTTTCCATTCAGGTGATCTATTTCCGTTTTCTTTACACCATCCAAGCATGTTAATAACGCCGCTGCCCCAACGTTCAATTATTCCAGCCCGGTAAAATGTTCCCGCTACAAGGGGGTTCCATGGTTTTGATTCATGAGGCTTGGTGAGTTTATCAAGAGTCAGCCCAAAGTGAAGGCTGCCAGGGTTAGTTATTTCCAGAGATGAGTTATACATGGCGAGCGAAACCGCGCCACCTGGTATTGTATAATCCCGGTGACAGATAGCGTTTGCCAGCGCTTCTCGCGTGGCTCTGGGCGGGTATGCGGGCGTGTCTTTTCTCACCATGCTGCCATCAGTTATTTTACCCGCAATGGGTACATGATCCAGTAGAAAGGACTCTGCTTTTCTTAAAAGGGAAAAAGCATTACCCCAATATTGCCTATTGTCAGAAAAATTAGCGCTCTTTGTATCTCCTCTGAATCTTGCTAATCTTATACCACATTGCGGGTAATGTGCTTCAAGCTGAACATCTTTCCCATACAACACGATAGCTGCGTTGACCAGGGTATCATTGATAATCAACCCCAGTCCACGCAGAATGGATTCTGTCGAGGAGTCCTTTGGGCGCTCTATTCTACCGGCTCTAATGGCATTTTCAAGGGTCAAATTGATTTCCTCCTCATCCAGATGATTCAAACTGACCCAATCGGGAACAGGTTCATTTTCCCATCTTCGAGTAACATGTAGATATTCCATCAGCCTACGTTGATATTCCGCTTTGGGCATAATAGAAGTGGTTGGGCCGTAACGGACGTATGCGCGTCCTTCAAAGGTATAGATGTTTCCGCCACCGGGAACATTTACCGCCAATATGGATTTACGGTTAGGCAGGGCTATCTTGACCATGTCAGGAAAAGCCGGCGGCTCTATTTTTCTAAGCTCCTGTGTCACTTGTTCTATGGTATTATTCCCGATATCCTGGCCCACAATTTCCCGATCATCCCGTACACCAAAAAATACATAGCCACCCTGTCCGTTCAGCATAGCGCAAACAGTTTTGGCCGCTACGGTTCGTTGGCCGGTACTGCGTTTAAGTTCAACGGTTTCGGACTCTCCATTTGCGATTATTTTTTTAAGTTCTTTTAGATTCATAGTCCAATCTCCAATTATCCGCTTACAAACGCACTCTTCTTACCATAGCCAGTAATCCACTATATAGTATCGCTCTTAACACCGAGGTACTCAGCAATTTCCATAACGGCCAAATATCTTTCAGGCATTTTTGCTCCTAAAATCAACTAAATTTTGATAAATTCGATATTTTTTCCAATTCATCCTAATAAGCTCGGTATAACTCAAAAAAAGTAGAAAGAGATCAATAATTTTAGTTTGGGAATATTGAAGATTTTATTAATCATTTGGAGTTTCATAAAATAAAAGATTTTTTAAATGCAGTTTTTGGTAAAACAATGAAAATATTGCTTTCAATTAATGGGGTTTTTGCTCAAAAAATCTGCATTAATCGGTAATAATATAATCACCGTTTCCGGCTGTATCTAACATTTTTTTTGTGAATGAGCACAAAAAAAGCCCTTTTTGGGCTGTTTTTGTATGGTGGAGGCGGCGGGAATCGAACCCGCGTCCGAATGTAACTCCATAATCGCTCCTACATGCTTTTCTTCCGTTTTAAGATTCGCCCACTGTTCCGCTCTGAAAGCCAGCTTAACAGGTCGCTAGTTTAGTAAGTTCTCGGTCGCCGCGCCTAAACATCACATTGACCCAGTCTGAATTATATGGCGATCTTTTGTGCCCCCCAGACAGGAACACTCAGATCGTGGCCAGCCTATTACTAGGCAGCCATTGCATAAGAATAATCTTCTGCACTTATTGGTTTTTCCGGTTTTTTTAAGAGGCCAACCGGGACCTCTGCATGCAACTTTCACTTCATCATACCCGTCGAAACCTTAGCGCCCCCTTTTTAAGCTTATTGTACTGGTATAAGAATACTCTAAAAATAGCCTTTGGACAAGTATTGCTAAAAAACTCATAAAATTGCTATAATAATACTGCACAAGCGTGCAGTATTTACTAGGTTTCTATTATTCAATAAAAAGGAGGTTCAGATGTCAGAAGAAATCACGGTTATTAAAAGAGAAGAGACACGTGCGCTTGCTATTTCCGAAAAAGTGGGAACCATGAAGCTAGGCAAAGTAATGGGTCCTGCCTATATGCTGATAATGGACCTTATGAAAAAGGCAGGAGTTGAATGCGGGAAAGACAATATTCCTTTTACCGTGTACAAAAATATCGACTGGGAACAGCAGAATAAAACAGGGCTTTTTGCAATGATTAACATGATGTTCTTTCATAAATGGGACATGGATATTGGGATTCCCTGCCCCGAAACGGTGAAAGCGGAAGGTCGCGCTCGGGAGATTAAACTTCAAGCTGGAGAGTTTGTCCAAACCATGCATCGAGGTCCTTACATGAAAGTCGGAGAGACCTATAAAAAGATTCAGGCTTATGCTATGGGCAAGGGGATTAAATTAAAAAACTATTCAATAGAGTTTTATCAAAATGACCCAAGAGAAACCCCGGCAACAGAACTCAAAACAGAGGTGCTGGTTCCTGTGAAGTAGTTTGCTTCTTTGGGTATTGGGGTTTTGGTACTCGTTTCCATACAGGATCTACTTTTGTCAATCGCGACAAAAGTAGCAAAAGCGCTCTTTTTCTGGCCGGCGCAATTCGCCTACATTCCGGCTTAGTAGTATGCATAGATCAGTGATATTAATTTATACCAATGTAAATGGAACGTTCGGACCATTGCAGATAAACGCCTGAAAGCTCAGTGCGCCTTATCTGGCCTCCCAACCCCGAATACCGCGTCATTACATTCCTTATTTGAAGGCCTGGGATTATATGCTCTAGTTTTGCTTTGTTTCATTTTACTTCCCGTTATATATGCTTACAATGTGGTCAACGGTTCTTCTGCCCTCACTGGAGGAATGAATAATGACGACCTTTATCTGGCTCTGCAGGGCGGGATAAGGCGCACTGAGCTTTCAAGCGTTTATCTGCATTGTACAATACTATCAGTTTATATAGGAACCAAATAATACCATTACTCTATGCACTACATGAAGCTGGAATGTAGGCGAATTGCGCTGCTCGAAAAAAAAGCATTTTTGCGCTACTTTTGGGGCGTCTGCCAAAAGTAGCATGGGTGTAACAGGTAGTTCTTAAAAAAGAAGTACAAAAAAACGATCTCACATCGAATACAAATAAATTCATTCAAACATCTGTCGAACTGATTTTAAACATAACAACTGACCTTTTTTCCTTAACTCAAACCGCTGTTTTATACGTGAAGAAAATACCGCTGGATTAATCTTCTGACCTAATACAATTTCATATACATTCCTCAGATCACACCAGTTAAAATATTGATGTGTAAGCTCAAAGGCAAAAGAGCCCAATTGTACACCATCCTGAATTATCTGATGCAGCGTTTTTAAAATACTCCGGTGATCAAAAGCGAGACCTCCAGGCCTTTTAATATTTGCCCATTTAAAAGCTTCTGCGTCATCCGCTGCTTTAATTTTTAGGGCGGACGCATTGTCTGGGTTCAACAGTGCAAAGTAAACTGTTGATATTGCCCTGTCCCGCGGGTCACGATGCGGGTTGTCACCCCAGGTACCGAGCTGCCGGAGTTTTATTCTCGTTGCTCCGGTCTCTTCTGTGAGTTCCCTTTTTGCGGCAGTGAGTAATCCCTCTTCATTATTAATATCAACAAACCCGCCGGGTAGGGCCCATTTACCCTGGTCGGGGTTATACTTACGTTTTATTAACAAAACCTGCAGTTGGCCATCGGCAATTTTACAAACGCAGATGTCTACCGTGTTCAGAGCTTTGCGGTATTCTTTGTTGGAATAGTTTGAAGCATCGGGAAGCAGATCTGCACCTCCGGAACACAAATTTGGATTTACCTGTTTTTCTTTTTTAGCCATAATATCTATCTAAAAATAATTATTCTTATAGCTATGAAATTTATAGACCTGGTAAAAACAAGAAAAAGTGTCAGAAAGTACACTGACAGGCCTGTTTCCCGCGAAAATATTGATATTTGTCTGGATGCGGCAAGGTTGGCACCTTCAGCCTGTAATTCTCAGCCTTGGTCGTTTGTGGTTGTTGATGATAAAGACACCAAAGATAAACTTGCAGAAGCGGCCAGTTCGGGTATCTACCGCATGAACACGTTTATAAAAACTGCTCCTGTAATAATTGTAGTAATTACCGAAAAATCAAAATATGTTGCCCGCCTGGGAGGTACTATCCGTAATGTAAAGTATAACCTGATAGATGTGGGGATAGCCTGTGATCACCTGACCCTGCAGGCCGCAGAACTTGGCCTCGGGACCTGTTATCTTGGATGGTTTCACGAGAAATCGGTTAAAAAAATACTTGGCATACCCAATTCCAAAAAACTGGACCTGATTATCTCCCTTGGGTATCCTGAGAACCCGGAGCTTAAAACAAAGCTCCGGGAACCACTGGATAATTTACGACGGTATTTTATTCCAGGACTGTGATAAATACAGGTTCAGTTTTTACTGGAACCATCCTGTCGACTGAGTTTATTACAATAATTCTAATAGAAATGGTTCCCTTTCTTATGTTGGTAATCTCAACTAAATTTTGTTGTTTGAAATCACACAACCTGGAATTTTAACTTTTTTGAGGAGTTTTAGAAGTTTAATGTGAAAACGGCTTGAAACTTCTTAAAATCGGGTCATATCCTTCAAAAGAATGGTTTATTAGCCAAAACTCATGAATTTCATGAGAAATATTGTGTTTAAATAATTACTATTGTCTTGAAAATTAGAAAATGAATTTTTGGTGAATTTTGTTCTATGAGTTATGCACGGGCCAACCGCCCAAAAGGGTTTATATTTCGTGATATGAAAAATGGGGTACTTGATACAGGTCTTTACATGCATAGGTATTACCGCCTATTTATCTGCTTGTTGTTAATTTGTATCTGGCCTCATAATATTCATGCGCAGACAACTTTTAGTTCTCTCTTTACAGATGAACAATACCTTGCCGCTGATTCAGTTCCCTTCAGGTCGGCTTCGTTTGGAGATTATAATAATGATGGTTTCATTGATTTAGCCACTACACAAGGCCGATGGGAAGGTGGGTCGGAACAATTTGGAAAGGTCTGGAAAAATAATCCGGAAAATCCGGGCGAATTTAGTTTGGTGTTTACTTTTAGTGGTCCTCTGTTTCAGGTTGCCTGGGCCGATTTTGATAATGACGGCGATTTAGACCTTTTTGGAATTGATGTTGTGCGAAAATATTATCTGATACAGAATAATGGAGCAGGTGATGATTATTCATTGACCCTTGTGGGCAATGCAGAAAATACAGTCATTGGTGATGAAATTACGTCAGCTTTTCCAGTCGGTGCGACATGGTTTGATGCAAATTCAGATAATCGATTAGATTTGTTTCAATCACCTCAAGGTACAGCTAACATTATTCATCAGAATTTCTTTGAAGAAAATTTGACCGATCCAGCAGATTGGTTTTTTGATTTTCGCCAGGATACCATCATTTCCTGGGAAAAATATATTTATGATTTTTTGGGCACTCCAATCAGCGGTCCGGGAGATTATGGAAACGGTAGCTATTCCCTTACTGCTGACATAAATAATGATGGGAAGCAGGAACTTATAAAAGCAGTAGATGCTAACTCCCGATTTGGGCCCCGTATATGGCATAATTGGACAACTGCCGGTTCGGACACACTTAGATTTAATGATGTATCTGAACTTGTTTTATCTACTGATAACATTTCTTTAGCGGCAGATAGATATTCGGGTGTAAGTATCTGGGATGCAGATAATGATGGTGATCTTGATGTTTTGTTTTTAGCGTGCAATGATTGTAATGCAAGAAATGTATTTTATGAAAGTGAATTTGGGTACAGAGAAACTTCTTTTAGCCCGGAAGTATTCAATGATAAGCTTGTATTGAATGAAACGCTTCAATTT
>JADFYW010000165.1 GCA_015232855.1 Fibrobacteria bacterium | reverse complement strand
CTAAGGCGCACACCCCACAGCCAAGGCAGATATCCAGGTTAATTACCGGGTGCCTTTTCTTTTTATTCAACTGATTGGTATCAGGCTTCATTTCAATAGCCTTAATGGGACAGGCTTTTGCGCATTTACCGCATCCCGTACAGAGGTTATCATTTATTTCAGCGATGTAATTGGATGATACGACTGTCCCGGGATATCCGGTTTGGCTGATTCCCAACATCAGGTGGCAGCAGCATCCGCAACAATGACAAATAAAAGAGATGTTTTTTGATACATTATCGCCTGACAGGGCAAGCCCGGATTCTTTTGAACGAGCCAGGTTTTCAAGGATTTCTGTTTCAGTGGCTTCACGGGCAAGTTTGTTCCTTATCAGAAAATCTGCTGCTAACCCAAAGGAGACGCATGATTCTAATGGATGGTTACATTCTTTTTTGTCTAAATGCAGCATCTCATGGCGGCAGGAGCAGGTACCAATTGCATACTTTTTTGCCTGCTTAATTACGGACTCTGCTTTTTCGTAGTCCAGTACTTCGGTGATATCATCATCTATTACTCCATCATGGGGTATAGTACGGGTCATAGATACGTTTTTACGGTCGTCAAAGTTGGCCTGGTAAAAAGAGGGATCCTCTATCATGTATTGATGAAAAAGTTTTGAAATTTTTTTAAGGTCGGTATTACCACCGATCCTCATCATCGTATATTCAAAAATGCCTATTACCATTGGGGAAATAGTATAGCGGTAGCTCCTTCTCATTTTAATATCCATGACAAGGCCTTTTGAGCACAAAGAATGCAATAATTTTTTTAATGCAGATTCACTATAACCTGATATTTGCTGGATTTTTTCGAAGGAAGAAAATCCAAAGGGCATTTTAATTAGGAATGCTGCCTCTTCAGCAGTGTAAAGAATTTTGAGGATTTCATGGAAGGTTGAATTCCAGGGAGCTCTTACCGTCAGTCCATCAATCTTTTTTCCGAGTTGTTTATAGATTTCTTTGCCTGCCAGATGTCCCATATCAGGAGAAAATACGAATTACGGCGGTATTGTCTAGTTGTCATATGATATCAAGTGAAATTGTGGTTTTTATTTTCGCTGTATTTTTAGTTATATGTTGGATTTGGTTAAAATTTAGGTATTAATAGACGAAAATTTGGGAAACCATAAATCTGAACGTTTAATATTTACTAAACGTTCAGAACTTTCTATACTTTTCATTGTTAAAAAATGAATTCTTTTAGAAAGTCCATGTAATAGATATTGTAGCAGCCAATGAAGTATTTATCGCAAAACCAAAGCTTTGTTATAGCGATCTTTCTTTTTATGGCACCTGTTTTTTCGCAACATAATTTGCAGGAAATTCTGGATATTGCCCTCAAGAATTCAGAGGACCTGGAGATTATCGACCAAAGCTATGAAGCTGGTAAACAGGAAATAAATACGTTTAAGGCCTCAGTTTATCCACAAATCCACTTCTCAATGGGGGGTGCCTATATAAATAATTCTCTGGCCGGAATGGGAGCCTTTAGTAAAATGTTTGAAATGTTGGGCCAGGTGATTGCTACGAACAATACGGGGGGCACTACAGGTAGTACCGGGTCTTCAGCATCTTTTAATAGGTACAGTGGTATGGAATACAGTATGGTTGCGGCTCTTCAACAACCGGTGTTTACTTTTGGACGTTTGGGGGTAGTACATCGGATGGCCAAAACGCAGACCAAATTACTTGGGGAACAAAAGGAGTTAAGACGTGAACAGTTTTTAGTTGGTGTTGTTCAATCCTATAATTCGGCTGTACTGGCACTGGTAGAAAAAAAAGTAGCGGATAACACGTTGCAATCTGCCAGTAAATTCTATTCCACAGTTGAAATTGATTACCAGGCTGGTGCGGCTCCAAAAATCACCTGGCTGCAAGCTAAATCCCTTTTAGCGCAGTCTTCAGCATCTTCAAAAATGGCTGGCGCAAGGTATGATGTTATGGTAAACAACCTTAAGAATACTATAGGATTAGAGGCTCAGGATTCGCTTTCTCTGGTAACGGGCGATGATATGTATCCAGAGAATTTGTATTATACCCAGGAAACCGAAAATTCCGCTACCACCCGGTTAACACTGATGAAGGAAATGGATCTGAAACTGGCCGTTGATATGTCCAAATATGAAAGGTCTCGGTTGTTCCCCACTATTTCTTTAGACGGACAACTGGTTAATCAGCTTACGGCCATTTCAGACCCTGAACTGATGAAAACAGATCAAAAGCCTTATGATTTGTTCAATTATGATTATTTCAATTACAAAATAGGCTTGAACCTCAACTGGACTCTTTTTGATGGGTTCCGCACCAGTTCATCTTATAAACGGGCCTGGGCTTTAAAGAAGATTGAAGAACGAAATTTATCCAAGATGAAAAAGCAGGATGCAGTAAGGTTAACTGAAGCAAAAAAAATGGTCAGAGCCCACAAAGAGGTACTTGAAGCTGCGGTTATCTCAAAAGAAGCTGCAGGCCTTGCCTTTGAGCAGGCTAAAACAGATTTAGAAGGCGGAGCCATCAGTATTTCACAGTATATCGATATAGAGAAACAGTATAAACAAAGCCAGTTATTATACTACCAGGCAAAGGCCTCCGAGCTATTTGCCCATATAAGTTTAAAACTATCTATGGGCCAGGCGGTATTTAAATAAGGTTTTGCAGGATAAAGGGTTTTTATGAAAGAAGATGTTGTGAATAAAATGAAATCGGTATCGATGTTTGTGTCCTTTTTTGCTGTGATACTGTTTATGTGTACGGGCTGTAACAAACAAGAGGGGCAAACCGATACTCTACCTGAAGCACCTGAAGAAAAAATTGCTGTGGTAGAAGTGATGCCGTTAGACGTTAAGACTTTCACAGCAAAAGCTTCTTTTTTTGGAGAAGTTCAGGGTATAGCTGAGGCAACCCTTGTAAGTTATGGCGGGGGAGAAGTGGCCAAACTTAAAGTGAAATCCGGGCAGACTGTTAAAAAGGGGCAATCCTTATGTAATATAGACGGAGAAAAATTCTCTCTTGCCACAGAATCCGCCCTTTTAAATCAAAAAGTTGCTGAGGGCGAATACAAACGGGCTCAGGAGCATCTTCAAAAAGAAACCTATTCACAATTACAGGTTGATAAAATTCATCAGGGCTATCTGCTGGCTAAACAAATGGTTCTGGATGCCTTAAAAATGAAACGGGGCGCTTTATGTGAATGTCCGATTTCTGGCGTGGTTACGCACACATTTATCGAAGAAAATCAAAATCTTCCACCGGGCAGCCCTACTATTTCAGTGGCACAGCTGCATAAAGTCAAAATAAAAGTTAATGTATCTGAGGGAGATATTCAGGGATTAGTTCTCCAAGGAAAAGCTTACGCTGTTTTGCCAGATGGGGAAAATCGCATAGAGGGCGTTATCAACAGTATTTCCCAGCAGGTATTGGCTAAGAACCGTTCGTTTCTGGCTGAGGCCTGGTTTCCTAATAAAGGTCATCGGCTTAAACCCGGGCAAACCATCGAGGTTATCCTGTACAAAAAGCCTTTGAAAGATGTTATTGTTGTCCCTTCTGAAGCGATACTGAGTCTGGAGAAGGAATCTGTGGTAATGATTATGAAAGACAACAAAGCCGTTAAAATTCCAGTGATAAAAGGGCCCGCAGATGCACGGGAAACCGTTATTTCCTCAGGTTTGACTGCCGGGGATCAACTTATTATTAAAGGGCACGCTCTGGTAAGTGATGGCGCACAGGTAAAGGTCGTCCGGTAATAGCTTATGATTCGTCTCTTTGTTTATAAGTATCCGGCAGTATTTATCCTGGCCTTTATTGTTATTCTGGCTGGCTGGGGATCTTATAATAGCCTTCCCCGTGAGGTTATGCCCGAAGTTAAAGTTCCTCTTATTTTCATTAATACTATTTATCCTGGAGTGTCTGCAAAAGACATGGAGACCCTGATCACTTCTGAAATTGAGGATGAGTTGGAGGGTACAGATGGTATTAAAAAAATAACATCCGGTAGCCGTCAGGGCGTTTCTATGATTTCTGTTGAATTTGTGCCGAATACTAATGTGGAGGAAGCTCTGCGCAGAGTTAAGGAAAAAGTCGATATCGCCAAAGCTGAGATACCAGACGATGCAGAAGAGCCCTATGTACGGGAACTTAATTTTTCAGATGCTCCAATTATGATAATCGTTCTTTCCCATCCCGCTGGCCTGGAAGTACTTGAAAATTCAGTCGATTTTCTGGAAGAAGAAATTAAACGGGTAAAGGGTGTGTTGGATGTAAAAATATCCGGCCAATTGGAAAAAGAACTGGCCATTGAGGTCGACCCGGTAAAACTTCTGCATTACGGTTTTTCTCTTGATGATGTGATTAAGTCTGTTACTTCAGAGAATATTACTATTCCCGGTGGAATCTTAAAGAACCCGGTACGGAATTATACACTATCGGTTTCAGGAGAAATAAAGGAGCCCGAGCATTTTAAAGATATTGTGGTATCTGCCCGGGGTATTAAGGTTAAGCTTGGTGATATCGCTGATGTCGGGCTTAAATATAAAGATAAGGAAACAGTTTCTCGTTTGAATGGACAGCCCTGTGTATCTCTTGCTATAACGAAGCGGGCAGGAGATAACCTGGTAGCAATGGCTGAAAATATAAAGAAGATAGTTAAGGACAATAACCATCGATTTGTGCCCGGTACACAGATAGACTTTTCTTTGGACCAGTCTAAACAGGTTGGTATGATGAATGCCGACCTGGTTAATAACATCCTTACGGCCTTGGTTTTGGTACTGGGGGTAACGCTTCTGTTTCTTGGAATTACCAATTCTCTGTTTGTTTCTTTTGCCATTCCGCTTTCAATGCTGATATCTTTCTTTGTCATTCAGCTCATGGGCATTACGCTCAATATGTTCGTACTGTTCAGTCTTATCCTTGCTTTGGGGATGTTGGTGGATAATGGGATAGTTATTGTTGAGAATATCTTTAGACATGGTATGATGGGGAAATCCCGGGTGGATGCTTCGATAGAAGGTACCACCGAAGTTGCCTTGCCAATTATCACATCCACACTCACGACTATCCTTGCTTTTTTTCCTATTATATACATGCCTGGGATTATGGGTGATGTAATGTCCTATTTGCCCAAAACGGTTATCATTGTTTTGACTTCCTCCTTGTTGGTAGCGTTAACTCTTAACCCGGTCTTGTGTTCAAAATTTTTAAAGATATCAGAAAAGCAAAGGAAAAAGGTCACGGAAGGCGGGTCGGTCTTCAAAAAGGTTCAAGACATATACATCGCCACCTTAACCCGTAGTCTTCGTTATCCAGTTTTATTGGTACTGTTCTTTTTTGTATTTGTAATGGCGGGTATCATATTGAATGGTAAGTTTGGAAAAGAAGTGATTTTCTTCCCAAATATTGACCCCGAAGCTACTAATGTGAGTATTGAAGCGCCAAATGGTACTCCCCTTGATGTGACGGACTCCATGATATGGAAAGTTGAATCACTAATAGAAAGCATGGAGACCTCTGCAGAGTTTGTGCAGACAACTACTGGCCAGGCTACCGGTCAGATGCTTGGGCCGGCTGATCGTGAAAGTTATTACGGCAATATCAGAATTGGTTTCCTTCCATTCCTCGATCGAAAAATTAAAGGCCAGAAGACAACGGACGAGCTTAAGGAGAAAGTGAAGACCATCACAGGTATCGACATTACCGTGCGCAAACAAGAGGGCGGCCCTCCCCAAGGGCATCCCATTAGCTATGAAGTAACGGGTATGGATTATGAAGTTATGGGTGTTTTGGCGGATTCTGTTGAGTCTATAATTAGAGAACATGAATATTACATGGAAAATATTGGTTCTGATTTTGAAAGCGCCAAGCCCCAGCTCAAAGTGGATATTAACCGGGAAAAGGCAGCTCATTTTGGGTTAAGTACCATGAAAATAGCCTTAACCATCAGGCGGGCAATGAATGGTGGGGAAATATCAAAATTGCGCATGGGAAAAGAAGAATACGATGTTAACATAAGGTATAAAGGCGATTTCAGGATGGACCTGAATGCATTAAGAAACCTTGAAATTATCCACGAAGGTAATCGCATTCCACTAAGCTCGGTGGCAGATATCCGGGATGAAACAGAAATAGGGGTGATTAAACGAAAAAACCTCCAACGCAATGTAGAAGTGTATGCTGATTTTAAAGTTGATATTACCGGAAAAGATAGCGTTAAAAAGCTCGTTTCCGCACGGGTAAAAAAACTGCAGGTACCCAAAGGATATCATATTAATATTGGTGAGGGAGAGGAAATGCAGGCTGAGGCAACCGCATTTTTAATGAAGGCTTTTGGCATAGCTCTCGGACTAATAATAATAACGCTGGTAATACAGTTTAATTCCATCACACAGCCCATTATTATAATAGCTGCTGTCTTTATGTCTTTGGGCGGTATCTTTTGGGGTTATTTCTTATCGGGTATGGCTTTTGTGGTTATCATGAGCGGTATTGGGACAATAAGTTTGGCAGGTATTGTGGTAAATAATGGGATTGTACTTATAGACTTTATTAATCAGCTTCAACAAAAGGGTATGGTCATAGAACAGGCAATTATTGAAGGTGGCCGGGCAAGATTACGACCGGTTTTACTTACTGCTATTACAACAATTCTCGGGCTTTTGCCGATGGCTTTAGGCTTTAGTTTTGATTTTACCACTTTTCAGTTTCAGCTTGGAACAGATTCTTCACAGTGGTGGATGGCCCTGGCATGGACTATTATTTTTGGGTTATCCCTTGCAACCATTCTTACCCTGATAGTGGTTCCTTTGCTTATCCTTCTTGATCACCGATTTCGGGTCTGGGTTCGTAAAATGATTGCCTATCTACACATGAATAAATAACATTAAGTACATTGTGTACCATTTCAACTGGAAACAGTATGAAAGTGGTATGCAAAGAGAATAAAAGTTTTTATATGTCTTTTAAGAGCTTTTCCTATAAACCAGGTGCGCACATGAATGTTTTAAAGAATGCAACGAATAGTAGAATGGTAATTAAGCCTATGTTAAAAGTACTGTTTTTAATTATAGGATTAGGCCTGTCGGTAAGTTGGGGGTCGGCGTTGTCCCTCGGAAATTCCACAGCTCTTAATTATGAAGGTTATGCTGGTTTTGAAAACTGGGTGTTTCTGCAAAAAATTGGGAAAAAAAACTGGGACATGTCAATGATTTCTGCCAGGGTTGAGCTACTCTTGCAGACGAAATATCCGGTTGAATTTTACTATTCCCCCAAATTTACAATTGATTTTGTGAATACGGATCGTTCCCGACTCTTGCTGGCTGATCAGATGTACATAGACTACCTGGGCGGCTTGTTTGAAATCCGTGGGGGGTATCAGATTTTTGATTGGAGCATGGTGGAGAGTTTCAGCCAAATAGATTTTATTAATCAGCGGGATTATGAATATGATATTCTCAGACCACAAAAATTTGGTGAACTCGCATTGCGGACAAGGATGGTATTTTCTCTGGAACAGGAACATTATCTGGAATTGATGTATTTACCTGAATTTACAGAAGCTCCTCTTCCTCAGATGGGGAATAACTATGAGTTATATCCACAGACACTGGTAAATGATGGTGTGGAGGGTGTTTATAGTGTGAAAAACATAGAAAAACAGATGTTTGAAGACAGCACTATGGAACAATGGCATCCTCAAGGGGCAATAAGATATCATATAAATCTGGAACAAGTTTTTGAAAGTTCACTTTTTTATTTTAATGGGTATGATAGGTATCCCACTTTATTCCGCAGATACCGGGAACAATATTATTATCACTGGTACAACCTGGTGCAAAAGATGGGTGGCTCTGCTCGGTTAACTCTCCAAAATATTAGCTTAAAGGGTGAGTTTGTATATACCACTTATCAGAGCGATATGCCAAGGACATTACAGTCCATCCCAAGAATAAGTCTTGATCCCGAAAAAATAGACCCTTATTACGCGTATACAGCCGGAGTGGATTATCATTTTAGTAATCCCAGAAAAGATGATGCGGTATCTAAAGTAACGGTAGAGGCTTTGATAGATTCGGATGCAGAAAAAGGCCCATATGAGACAGAAGGGTTCCGCCCCTTTAAAAGCCATATATATCTGGGGTATTTATATAGAGCCAAAGCAAAAGAAGAAAGGACATTAAAGCCTGGTGTTTTTATTAATTACAAAGATAAGGGCACAATATATCGGGTTGAATATAACGAATGGTTATTTGATGATGTCCTGGTCAGGCTTGTTTTTGATGGCTTTTTTGTAAGTGATGAAAGTTTCTTCCAAATGCAGAAAAAGAATATGCGCCTGGATGGTGGAGTAATATTCAAATTCTGATTGATGGGCTCCACACCCTGTTGGGTAGAATTATCTTTCCCAAAAAAAGTGGTCTCTTTATATAAACTAGAGTATAATGGGATTGTAATTTATTTTTCTTTGTTATCCGCTTCTTGTTCTTTTAGTTGTTTAGTCAGACTTGCTACAGCTTGTTTCAGGCCTTTATCCAGATATTTTTTAAAAGAACCTTTAAATTCCTCGGAGATTGTATTTATAATGATACCCGTTTTGATTTCAACAATTTTCAGGCTAGTGGTAAACACTTTCTTTTCTTTTTCTACCATCCCTGATAGCATTAAATCCGCTGATACCGGTTGGGATTTTGGTTCAGAATCGCCTTCAGTGAGTTCAGATTCCTGGAGCATCTGTTCTGCCATAAGAGCTTCCATATTGGAACGCTCAAGTACAATAAAATTACCGGTGTTAAATAATTCCGCTGTTAATTGCCCTGATATGGCCTGGAGTTCCTTTTTTTCAAGAGAAAGGCTTTTTAACTCATGAACAGACACTTTTGGCTTTTCGGCCAAAACAAAAACAATGGACATCAACAAGAGAGTAATAGTGATTTTCATAACTTTTTCCTTTTTGAACGCAAGTCTCAGGCATTAATAGAATTGAATTTAAAATACTGAAGCCATTTTGGTTATTGTTTTTTAATTTTTGTGATCACTAATTAATATGGGGAGTGATATTAATTCATCGTTTAAGGTTTTTGGGCCAAAAGGGTCAATTTTAACTGTTTTAACACCAACTATCAGGATTTGAATATGATAAAAAATCAGCATACACAAACAGGAGTTGCATTTAGTTCAATACTGGCGTTTTGCCTCTGTTTGTCACTAATTCCGGCTTATGCTCAAGATGCTCCAACCGACTTTTCTGGTTGGTTGGATAAAGGTGCAGATTTAGTTGAAGAAGATGAGTTAGAACAGGCTGTTGAAGCCTTTCAGAAGGCTCTTGAGTTGAAACCTGGTAATTCCGAGGCCATGATTGCGCTTGCCGATGCTTATGCCTTTATGGAAGAGTGGGATAAATGTATCGATATCTTTAAGAAACTTAATGATATAAGACCCAATGACCAACGGGTACTTGTTCAGTACCTGCGTGCCCTTGAAGATGCAGGAAGGACTGAAGGTCAGTTTGAGATTGTTCAAAATATTTACAAAGTAAATAAGAGTGATATTGCAAATAATATGCGGTATCTGAAATTAATTGAAGAAAAAGGTCCTGAAAATTATCACGATGAATACATAGCGGTACTTGAAACTCTCTCAACAAGTTCTTTTGCTGGTGATATGGTAAAAGAAAAACTGGCTAAGGCAAAAGCTGAGTCCA